>JBDNGP010000090.1:0-28480 GCA_041689265.1 Verrucomicrobiota bacterium | reverse complement strand
TGGGCTGGTGGCGGAGCAGCGGCGGCTGATGGAACTGCTGAAAGAAAAACGGCAGGCCGTCATCTCCCACGCCGTCACCAAAGGACTCAACCCCGACGCCCCCATGAAGCCTTCCGGCATCGAATGGCTCGGCGACGTGCCGGAGCATTGGGAGAGATCGAAGCCGAAGTATTTTTCCACGAAGATCGTCGATGGAGTTCACTTCAAACCGACATACGTGGACGAAGGAGTCCCGTTCGTAACCGTGCGGAATCTCACCGCTGGCCTTGGGATCTCATTTGAAAATCTCAACTACATCACGGAGGAAGATCACGCAGAATATTTCAAGAGAGCGAATCCCGAAAAAGGGGACGTTCTTCTCACGAAGGATGGAGCAACGCTTGGAGTCGCCCGTGTTATTGAAACTGACCGAGTATTCAGCATCTTCGTCTCGGTTGCCCTCCTGAAACCAATCATCGAAATGATCGACCCGTGGTTTCTCTGCTACTCGTTGGAGTCTGATGTCGCCTTCCAGCAGTTCAAGGCAGGCGAGCTTGGGTCGGCGTTAAAGCACATCCACCTTGTTAACTTGCGTAACGTATCGATACCCCTTCCCCCGCTCGACGAACAGAAGGAGATCGTTCAATCGCTGGACAGGGAGATTGACGAATTAGAGGCACTGGTCGCCGAAGCCCAACGCGCCATCGACCTGCTCCAAGAACGCCGCACCGCGCTGATCTCCGCCGCCGTCACCGGCCAGATCGACGTGCGCCAGCTCGCCGAAAAGAAAGCCGCATGAACTGAAAAGCTCCACCATGTCATTAGTTTTAACCGAACTCTCCGAAGCAGGTATCGCGATGGCCGCAGACTCTTCAATATCCATCTTGAAGCGCGGGAAGGTACTGTCGGTAAATAGGGAATATTGGAAAAAACTCATCAAAGTAGATCGTATCGCCGCTGGGATTTCGTATTGGGGAACGATTGGCTTGATTACTCAGGATAGATTTGATGAGTGGCTGGAACACAAGATCGCGTCTGGCTCGTTTACCGATCTGTTGTCGTTTGCGAATTATCTAGCGAAGGAACTGAACGACGCCGCTGGTGACAAGCTGATGAGGCAGAATCAACCGGCAGGCATTCACGTTGCCGGAATGCATGAGTGGGAAGATGGAAAACTGAGGCCTACGTTCTATCATGTCCATAACGGTCATCTTCATGTGGAACTGGAAATTCCGAATGATGAATCGTCAATTTTCGTCTTGAGCGGGACGCTTTCACCACCTTACACCACGCAAACAACCTACCCCACAGGATCTTTTCTCGACACCGGCTCAAGTGTGACTCCGCAATTAGATCCCCTGCTTCTTCAGGCAATTGAGCAGCGATCAAGAGCCACATCCAGAACGGTGGCTCAAACCCGTAAGAGGTTTCAGGTTCATCCAGATTTGGCACCACGACTCACGCTGGACGACGGCACAGTTGAGGGATTGGACCCAAGCACAGCGGACGTAAAACTGAAACAGCCATACATGACTCACAATGGAGAGTATTTATTGTATAAGGTGGTAGCGAGCACAGACTCGTTAAGCGATTTAGCATTTTCAAATTTCAAAGTTCAAGAGCCGTCTGGCCCATTGAGGCTTGGTGACCGGGTCGGAATCCTGATGCGTCAGATGAAATTAGTCATTGAGAAGTATCGTGCCCACAATCTTAACCGAATCATCGACGGAAAGCCGTGGGTGTTAGGTATCAAACTTGATGGAAACTACATTCGTGATGATGACTTCAAGAAGAGGGAGAAGCAGCAGATTCCTCCAATGACGCCACGAAAGAAAAAGGAATGAGCGACATAAAACTATTCCGAACGGACGGCAAGACCGTAACCCAACTGGAAGGCCGTTCGGTTGCGCTGGAGAAGTCTCTCCAGACATTGATCGAGACCCACCTGGAATCGTTCCTTGGAATTCGTTTTCTCGCCACCGAGCATTCAACCGGCAAAACCCACGCCGGGCGTATCGACACCCTCGGCATCGACGAGAACGGGTGTCCCTGCATCATCGAGTACAAACGGTCCAGCAACGAGAACGTGATCAACCAGGGACTGTTCTACCTCGACTGGCTCTTCGATCACAAAGCCGAGTTTGAATTGCTCGTCCTCAAGACGTTCGGAAAGGAAGTGGCCGACGCCATCGAGTGGTCCGGCCCAAGGCTGCTGTGCATTGCCGGTGATTTCACCAAATACGACGCCCACGCGGTTCAGCAGATCAACCGAAACATTGAGTTGCTCCGCTACCAGCGGTTCGGTGAGGAGTTGTTGTTGCTGGAGCTGGTCAACGCCGTTCAGGCAGCGTCGTCGATTGAGAAAAAGCAGGAGATCACGACGGGAAAACCCAAGGCCAAACAGGTGGACAAGACCGTCCTTGAGCAGCTCGGATTGGCGAGCCCGGAGCTGACCGATTTGTTTGAGTCGCTGAAAGCCACCTGCATGGGTTTCGGTGATGACGTGCAGTGCAAAATGCTGAAGCTCTACGTGGCGTTCAAGCGCATCAAGAATTTTGTCACCGTGGAGGTCCGGGCCAGTGCCGGGAAACTATTTGTCTATGTGAAGGTAGATCCCACCACGGTGGTACTGAAGGAAGGGTTCACCCGTGACGTGCGCGAGATCGGGCACTGGGGAACCGGTGATCTCGAAATCATCCTCCGCAACCAGGATGATTTGAAGAACGCCCTCCCGTTGCTGGAAAGGGCGTATGAAGGGGCGTGATGGCCGGAGGAACGAAGCCGGAATGGATTTATAGAGCGAACACATGATCACGTGTAAAGAATCGATTTCCACCGGGGCGAAGTGCCAGAATATCATGGGTGACTTTTGAACTGCCATGCTTGGTAAGCACATCAACAAACACTGCGAAGACTCGCTGACTGCGTCGGTGTTCTCCCACCTGCTACATTTGCCCTCGGAAGTCTTCTGGCGGATTCTTCGCAATGCCTGTTACACGGACAGTCTCCCGGAATTTGCCGGAGAACCGGAGATGGTTGAACCCTGGCCGAACTGGAACCCGGAGGGGACGGGCAACACCAACCGCGTGGTTCCGGACCTGTTTTTACGTTTTGCTGAATTTGATCTGATAATCGAGGCGAAGCGTTGGGACGCCAACATGCAGGACCCCGAACAGTGGAGAAAGGAATTGATCGCCTACTCCAACCGTTATGGTAAAGAGGGTGTTCCGGTAAAGCTGATCGCCCTGGGTGGCATCAGGGGCGTGGCAGATGACCAAGTGCGTAACGCGGGAATTCCCTGCACGGTCCACATGTGCAAGTGGGATCGGTTGCTCACTGAATGTCAGCGGATGAAAAAGGAACTGAAGCGCCTCACCTACTCGACATCCCATACCGAAGCCTGGGGGAGAATCCTGTCCGATCTGATCGACCTGTTTGCCTGGCACAGTTTCTCGACCGGTTTGTGGTTTGAGAACTTCAGTTTTGACAAACACCGACTTAGTCCTTCCATAGCCCGTCATCTCCGCCTGTTCCAGAACCGCAGCAGCCAACTTCGCACTTCATGAATAAAACACCCCTGACAATCGATGAGGCTCTTCTCGACGTGAGGAAGGCTTACCGGCTACTCCACGACTATCAACGCATGGCGCTGGATGCGGTGGGGTATATCGGGAAACAGCTGGGCCTGACGTATTCCGGAGGCTGGCCGCAGTTCAGCGACCCGGCTCCAAGACCCGGAAAGGGCGGACTCGATTTCTGGGCTTGGGATTGGCTGAACATGATGTTTTATGAGTTCCATTTCACGGGCGACCTGAAGGACGGAGATGTCATGCACCTCTCGGTCCTGCTTATCAGCGATTCAGGTTACTTTTGCAGCGAGCACGAAGAAGTCGAGGCGACAGAAGTTTCGGACTTCCTCGTTCCAGAACGTTCAACCACCGCCATCGGTTTTGTCCTCTCACGTGAAAACTGGCCGGACACCGGCTATCTACACAGCAAATCTGCGATGAGGGAGTTCATCGAAACCGGCGGTTCGCTCCCGGCGGAGGTTACTGCGCAAGGGGCCATCGGCAAATGTTGCAATTTCTCACGTATCGCAAGCGAAGAGGATACTGATGTACTGTTGGATGAGCTGGTTCTCGTCGCGAACGCAAAACGCATCCCGATTGAACGGGTCGGCAAAGTTGGTTGATACCTACCATGTCCCTCCACAAAGAACTCAATTTCGAGACGGAGATTTGCGAGCACCTCGGCAATCACGACTGGCTGTACGCCGTCGGCGATGCCGCCAACTACGACCGGGCGCGGGCGCTCTTTCCTCCCGACATGGTGGCGTGGGTTCAGGAGTCGCAGCCAAAGGCGTGGGAGGTTCTCACCAAGAATCACGGGGCGCTGGCCGGGGAAACGTTGCTCAACCGTCTCCGTGATCAACTGGATCAGCGGGGCACATTGGATGTTCTGCGGCACGGGATCGAGCTGCTCGGCCTCAAACAGCCGCTCAAGGTGGCGGAGTTTAAACCGGCGCTTGCCATCAACCCCGACATCCTGGCCCGATACAATGCGAACCGGTTGCGGGTGATCCGGCAGGTGCGTTATTCGCTGCACAACGAGAACAGCATCGATCTGGTGCTGTTCCTCAACGGCCTGCCCATCGCCACGGTGGAGCTGAAAACGGATTTCACCCAGAGCATCAAGGACGCGATTGATCAGTATCGGTTTGATCGGAACCCGAAACCGAAGGGGCAGTCGCCCGAACCTCTCCTTTCATTTCCCAACGGTGCGCTGGTGCATTTCGCCGTGAGCAACAGCGAGGTTCACATGGTCACCAAACTGGCTGGTCCGGCCACGGTGTTCCTGCCGTTCAATCTGGGCAACAACGGGGCAGCGGGCAATCCGCTGAACCCAAGCGGCGGGCATCGCACGGCATATCTGTGGGAGCAGGTGTGGGCGCGTGAAAGCTGGATGGAGATCCTGGGGCGCTACCTCATCGCGCAACGGGACAAGAAGAAGCAGATCAGCGCGATCATCTTCCCGCGTTATCATCAGTTGGATGTCACGCGGAAGCTACAGGCTGCCGTCGCTGCCGAGGGTCCGGGCGGCAAGTATCTGGTCCAGAACTCGGCCGGTTCCGGCAAAACGAACTCCATCGCGTGGACGGCGCATTTTCTGGCCGAACTCCACGATGCGGATCACAAGAAGGTCTTCGATACGGTGCTGGTGGTGTCGGACCGCAACGTGATCGATTCACAGCTTCAGGAGGCGCTCTTCGATTTCCAGCGGCAGACGGGTGTGGTGGCGACGATCAAGGGCAGTCAGGGCAGCAAGAGTGCCGAACTGGCAGAGGCGCTTTCCGGTGACAAGAAGATCGTGGTGTGTACGATTCAGACTTTTCCATTTGCGCTGGAGGCGGTGCGGCAACTGGCAGCCACTCAGGGCAAGCGTTTTGCCGTGATCGCCGATGAGGCGCACAGTTCGCAAACCGGCGAGGCGGCGTCCAAGCTCAAGGCGGTGTTGAGCCCGGAAGAACTCTCCGATCTCAACGACGGCGGCGAAGTCAGCACGGAGGACATCTTGGCCGCTCAGATGGCTGCCCGCGCCGATGACAGCGGCATCACCTTCGTCGCGTTCACGGCGACGCCGAAGAACAAGACCATGGAACTCTTCGGCACGCGGCCAGATCCGTCCAAAGCGGCGGGACCGGACAATCTGCCGGGGCCGTTTCACGTTTACTCCATGCGGCAGGCGATTGAAGAAGGATTCATCCTCGACGTGTTGCAGAATTACACCAGCTACAAACTGGCGTTCAAGCTGGCGCACGAGGGCAAGGACTACGACGAAACGACGGTGGAACGCAGCACCGCGATGAAGGGGATCATGGGCTGGGTGCGGCTGCATCCGTACAACATCTCGCAGAAGGTGCAGATCGTGGTGGAGCATTTCCGGAACTTCGTCGCACCGCTGCTCGATGGCCGGGGCAAGGCGATGGTGGTGGTGGGCAGCCGGGTCGAGGCGGTGCGCTGGCAACTGGCGATTGAGAAATACATCAAGGAGGCCGGTTACCAGATCGGGACGTTGGTGGCGTTCTCCGGTGAAGTGAATGACAAGGAGTCTGGGCCGGAGGGATTCAAGGAGACCAGCAAGACGCTGAACCCCAACCTGAATGGCCGCGAAATCCGTGAGGCGTTCAAGGGGGACGAGTATCAGATCCTGCTGGTGGCCAATAAATTCCAAACCGGATTCGATCAGCCGCTGCTCTGCGGCATGTATATCGACAAACGGCTGGCGGGCATTCAGGCGGTGCAAACGCTCTCCCGACTGAACCGGGCGCATCCCGGCAAGGACACGACGTTCGTGCTGGATTTCGTGAACGACACCGAGGATGTACTCGCGGCGTTCAAGACTTACCACGCCACGGCGGAACTCTCGGCAACGACCGACCCGAACATCGTTTATGATCTGCGTTCCAAGCTGGATGCCGCTGGGCATTACGACGATTTCGAGATTGATCGTGTGGTGGAGGTGGAGCTGAACCCGGACGCGAAGCAAAGCGACCTGCTGAAGGCGTTGGAGCCGGTGGCGGATCGGCTGTTGAAACGTTACAAGGCGGCGCAAGAGGCGTTGAAGACCGCGAGGGAGACAAAGGATGAGGCGAAGATCAAAGACGCGCAGGATGACCTGGCAGCGTTGATCCTCTTCAAAACGGACATGGGCGCGTTCATCCGGTTGTATACGTTTCTCTCGCAGATATTCGACTACGGCAGCACCGCGATTGAGAAGCGGGCGATTTTCTACAAACGGCTCATTCCGCTCCTGGAGTTTGGTCGTGAGCGTGAGGGCATCGATCTTTCCAAAGTGGTGTTGACCCGGCACAAGCTTCGCAACCTGGGCAAACGGGCGATGCCGTTGTACGAAGGTGATTCCCCGAAACTGGACCCGATCACCGAAGCGGGCAGTGGGATGCTCCACGAGAAGGAGAAGGTTTACATGGGCGAGATCATCGAAAAGTTGAACGAACTGTTCGGTGCGGACACAACGGAGCAGGATCGACTGGTTTATGTGAACAATGTCATCAAGGGCAAGTTGCTGGAGTCGTCCAAACTTCAGCAACAGGCGGTCAACAACACGAAGGAGCAGTTTGGCAATTCGCCCGATCTCAACACTGAGCTGGATAACGCGATCATGGATGCCCTAGACGCGCATACCTCAATGAGTACCCAGGCACTGAACTCGGACAAGGTGCGGAAGGGCATCAAAGACATTCTGTTGAATCACGCGAGGTTGTGGGAATCGTTGCGGGACAAGGCGGCGTGAAACCGCTGAATTCAGACCACGGGCTGTGGCGAACAACTGTTACCGCCCTCAACCAAGACCGCAATGCCGTGTGGCAGGCGTCATTGGGTTGCTGCTTCTTCGCCCTCCTCTTCAGCCTCTTTATTTGGGCAGAATTTGTTCGCGAACCTCCCCAGGCGATCACCCAGCCATGGCAGATGTTCTTCCGGCCACAGTTCTAGCTCGTTCAGGAGTTGTTCTTTCAGCGACTTCCAACGAGTCTTATGGTTGAACCTCTTGGGCTCTTGGTCTGTTTGCTGGGAGGCTCCGGTGTCATCGCTGTTCGCTTCATCATTACCTGTGCTATCGCCTTCCCGTTGTTCATCGTTTGTTTCGTGACCGGCATCCTGATTGCGTTCGGTCTTGCTCTTCGATGAACCCTCGGCTTTGTGGTCCAGTTCCTTTTTCACGTTTGAGATGAATGGATGGGTTACTCCCAGCATGCGGGACATTTCACGTGGCCCCATCTCGGGAAATTCCCGCAGTGCTGTCTCCGCGTTCTTCCGTTTGTCTTTGTTGGTCAGGCGGTGCCCGTGCTCCGCGTTGGCTGAAAGTGCAAACCTCAGTGCGTCCTTTCGAGTCCCCTGATGCACCAGGCACTCCATGGATTCTCGCGAGACCATTCTCGCAGCCGCAAAACGGTGGCCGCCGCTGACGTTGTGCGGTTTGCCTTCAAACTCGAACACGTCGATTGGGGGGAATTTGACGCCGTCCCGCATCAGATCCGCGTAGCTTTTCACAACGGCTTCGTCGACTTCAAATCGACCGAGCAGGTCGTTACTATTGACGATGTCGTCCAGGCGAAATTCGCGCTTTTCGACCGATTGGTCGCCGGGGCTTGTCGAGGTAGCACTCTCCGTTGGTTTGGGGTTTCCGGGCTTCTTCCCAGCGATTCGTTTGGTGATACGCCCTTTTTCCTTCGACTTGGTTGTCTTGGGCTGAGGTTTTACCCGACCCTCTTTTCCTGTCGGAGCGTCGTCAGCTTCGCGTTCCGCTGCATCCTCGGGTTTTATGCGCAGCGAGGCTGGCATTTTTCCGTCTCCGAAGACGGCAGCCTTCAGATTTCCCACTTGATCCTTTGGTTGATTGAGAACGTCCATGAAGAACTCGTCAGCGTTTCCAGCGATGGAATGGAAGAGTGATTTGTGACAGATCAGTTTTACGGCGTTGAACCAGTCTTTGTCGGTGACGCCGGGACCGTCAACAACGTCCAGTTGTATAGCCAAGGTCTCGACGTCCTTCTGGGACGCACATGCGTTGCGCCTAACGAGGGGGCGGTATTTCTCTGGGAGAAGGGCTTCGATCTCCTCCGCTTCCAGTTTGGGCTTTTTGGTCGCCTTTGAAGCGATGGTGCCGTCTGGGGATTCAACAAGTTGTGGTTCGTTCATAGTCGTATACGCCTGCGCTGGTCGCGCGGCTGTTGATTAGTTGAGGCCGCACCCTGGGTGGCGTTACCATTGGCTCCAGGGTGAGCCCCGATTTTTCACACGTGTTCTGCCATCGGCCGCCACAACCGTGATACCGACCGTCGGTATCTGGCGTAACTACAGTTGAAGAACGTGGTGATCACGGATCGGAGAAATCTGACATTTGTATACAGGTGTGGTCGGGTGGTAATCGTTACCAGCCAGCGGCCTGCGATGAGGGAAAATAATGGTGTTCAGAAAACCTCCCCCTATTTGGAGTTTCAGAAACCACTGCAATTGCTGGGTTTTCTTGACCTGCTAACGGTGTACAGGAAACAATAGTTTTATGAACACCACAGCCGTATACGTTCGGGTCTCAACCTCCGGCCAGAAGACTGACTCCCAGGAGCGGGAGCTGAAGAAACACTGCCAACTGCGCGGCTGGAAATCCGTGAATGTATACAAAGACAAAATCTCTGGGGCCAAGTCAACACGACCAGAGCTGGACCGCATGCTCAAGGAACTCCGGGCGGGTAGGCTCGAACGGGTAGTCACCTACAAATTGGACCGCCTGGGCAGGTCCATGACCCAGCTCTGCCTCCTAGTGGACGAGTTGACGAAGTTGAATGTCCCGCTCATCTGTACGAGCCAGGGGATCGATACCAGCGACAACAACCCGGCTGGGAAGCTCCAGCTGGATGTTCTGAAGGCAGTGTGTGAGTTCGAGCGGAACCTTATTCGGGACCGCGTGAACGTCGGACTAGCCGCAGCGCGTGCCCGAGGCCAGAAGTTAGGAAGACCCAAGAAACTCGATCAACGGAAGGAGGACGTGATGAAGCTGAGGGAGCAGGGCAAGAGTATCCGTACGATCTCGGATGAGCTGAAGATGCCGGTTTCATCGGTGCATTCAGTGATCAAGGAGAATTTGGCTGCGTAGTGGTATCAATTTAGACCAAACAAGCTCTCGCGCGCCCCCACCTGTCACGACAGGCTTCTCGTGTCTGTGTTTCATCGTGTTAGTAGTAAAATGTCCTTCCACAGTAGTCACATCTGAAGTAGCGCCTCGCGTAAACGCGGTGACCCACCCCGGTTTTGCAATGTCGGCATGGCGGTGTGAATTCTTGGCGTTTGGGGCCGAAGATCATGACTGCGAGCAGGACTAGGATTGTGCAGATGATGATAAACATAAGGTTGCGTCGGAAATTACCTTCCTGGTTCGGTATCTGAATTCTCGGCACCAGGCGTTTGACACGGTCAAAAGTTTGATCTTTCTGAGGCTTATCCAACACCGTTATCTGACAGCTGAGTATTCGTCCAGCGCCAACTTGATGCAAATCGACAGCGCATGTCGGAACAGGGACGATCACGAACAGTGAGACATACGCCAGCGAAAGAGGCGCTGAAGCAGAATGATGTATGCATTTTGGTATGAAACCAAAAGCGCTTGCGGATCACTCCCACGTGCCGAGCGAGCGACAATACCCTCCTCAATGTTAGTGGCTTGCTGGGCAACTGAGGACTGGACGACGTGGTTCTCGTCCGGAGTAACTGTCGGGCAGAGGCGTGGGTATCAAGCCCAATTTTCCTTGATCTCCTGGCGTCCACGGTCGACTGTCTCCGTACACTTCCCAACCTTCGGCGGTTCGCCCAGCGACCGACGAAGGCGCATCTCTTTCTCTCAGTACCAGGTCCCACATGAACGACTTCTGGACGCCCGGTAGGTAATGGTGATGAGCGCACAAACTAATACCGCACTGCCTACACTTGATGAACTCCCCTGGTCGCTGATGCGCCTTGCCGTCGATCCCCAACATGGAGAGATGGTGATCCATGCTGCCGCAGTGCTGGGCGCGATGAAGAAGCGCACTCACGAGCTTCGCTATACGGGGGTCGTTGACGGTCGACGACGACGATTCGGCCAGCTCGTGAAGATGCCATGTGGCCGGGTGGTCAAGCTGCTCGGGGCGCTGCGCGGTCAAGCTGTCGTATATTGGAAGGACCCAGAAAGCATCTACGGCGATCAACTCGTTGTAGTCCATGTCTCCGACTTGCGGGTGGTCAAGAACCCGGCGGCCGTCATCTTGGGCAGGTTGAAAGCCGGGGCGCGGGAGCGGCCGAGCGTGCGCAAGCAACGTGCTGCTCGCCGTAACGGGAAAATGCCGTGTCGACCAGGCAGAAAGAGAGGCAGGCCGCCGAGGGGTTCGCCCGAACATCGACCGACATAGTTTGGGCGGTCGCATCCATCACCGAGGGCGAACCGGGCGTGCTGAGATGAAAGAGACTCGCCAAACCACGCCCTTGCGTTGACCGGGACAGCGCTCCGAGGCGGGCAAGGCGTTTGGGTGTTCAGTCAGACGTAGGCAAGCTTTTCCAGCAATGGAGTTCGTAGCCGAGACCGCGATTCGCGAAGCGAACGTCCTATTCTGAAAAAACTAACTGCGGGGACTCAAAGAGGCTTCACCCGTTCCCATTCGTTTATTTCGTTGGCATCTCCGGTGCATTGGTTGGCTTGTACGGTTCAAATCCGCATCCGGTTTAGGATCTATAGTTCCATGGAAGTCGTTCAGGAAAAAAATTGCCTGTCGCGTCGCACGGCAAATAGCCCACCGTAGCGCACCTCTCCTGCTGAATCCAAATCGTACGGTAAAAAAACATCCAGGGCTTCTCCATTCTGGTGCTCAAGGGCGAACTGCACCGCATCAGTTTTTTCCTGTTGGCCTTCTCGTGCGACACGAACATCACAACAGATTCCCGCAGCTCGAATCTCTCCCTTTGTCGCACGGGCTCGAAAATCTTTTTTCAGCGTGTCAATGAGTCTTTTAGACGGCGCGCGATCATTCGGGTCAGAAACACTGCAATCTATGATTTCGCCTTTGATCGTCATGAAGGCACCGTAAGGAAAGAATTCTCCGTCTTGGGTGAGCATCTGCTTTGCGACCGGAAGCAGAGCATCTTTGAGCAGGTTGAGATCAGAATGGGCCATGAATATCTCCTTTCTACTGTTTCGGTCCTAAATCCGGACGCTGGATAACCGTATCAAAGCTCTTCTGAGCAGGGCCAGAGATTTTCGTTTCCTGCCCTGTGACCAACACCGACTTTCGACCTGCTGTCTTGGCAGCGTCAGTTTGTATTCTGATTTGTTTTGTCTTGTTGACGACCTTCGTGTCTTTGACTTCCAACGAAATCGCTTCATTTAATGCGTCCGGTATGGCGTTTCCCTCTTTGGTCGATACCTTTTCCGCGTTTTTGGCCAACCCCATCTCATCCAAAACGCGTTTTTCGGCTGCACGTCCTCTGGCGGTCGCTCCAGAGATTTTTCTTGCCAGCGGGATCGACGCATCCGAAGCCTTATCCAACGCATCTGCGGCTTTCTTCATGTTGGAAAGCCCCTTGCCAACGTCCATCACGGTGCCCGTCGTCTTGGCCGCAGGCCCGAGCAACGCACCCCCGAGCAACATCCCCCGTTCAGCCAGTCCCCGCTTTTCTTCGTCCGGGAACAGCGGCGCTCCCGTAGCTCCCGCATGGATCGCCAGCGGCGGAAATGATTCCACTATCAACCGTGTCGTGTCCTTTATCTGTGCGGTTGAGTTGATGGACTGCTGGACCAAATCTCCGTGCCCTTCCTCCTCCAGCAGCTCTCGATTCAACGCCCCGTAGGTGATGCTTTGATGTCCCGTAGGGTCCACGTACTTCAGCGGATTGTTGAGCGTGTAGGTGTAGCGGTTCCAGGACTGCGGGTCCCACATGCTGGGTATGATTGTGTCGGCCTGGATGAACCTTCCGAGGTCCGCGTCGTAATACCGCGCCCCGTAATAGTAGAGCCCGATCTCCGCATCGAAGACCTGGCCGGTGAACCGGTGTGAGGCATCCGGGGCGGCACCGCCATTGGCGCGCTCACGTCCGTAGGCGGAATATTCGTAATGCTCGGCGACCGCGCCGGTCGCGTCCGTCAGGAGGCTGGATGAACCCAGATGGTCGGGATGATAATAATGGAAACCGGTCGTGCCCGACGCCCCAGGCAACTGGTTCGCCGGACTGTAGGTCGCCACGCGTTTTGATCCCGCGAAGATGTGGAAGAGGTTCGTGGAACCACGGGCCTCGTACAGATCACCGATCCAGACGTTGAGCGTGTTCGTGTTCTGTTTCCAGAGCCGCGTGCCGCCGTCGTCATACCCAAAAGTGGCCAGCGTGTTCCCGCCGTAAACCACCTTCTTCAAACGGTTCTCCGGATCGTAGCTCAACGCCTGGCCCTTGCGATGGGTCATGTTCCCGACGAGATCGTAACCGTAAACGTTCGTGCCCACCTGCCGGACCGCGTGCGGCAGGAGTCCGTTCCCCGGATAAGTGTAGGTCGTGCCGCCCTGCTCGCCGTTGGAGAGCATGTTCCCCAGCTGGTTGTAGGTGAAGGCGGTCGCGCCGGTCGGGCGCGTGAGTGAAGTCAGCCGGTGGAGGTTGTCGTAACCAACACTGGAGATGGTCGCCGAGTTCGTGCCGCTCGTGTATTTGCTGTCCGTGATGGAGAGCAAATCACCGACCGCGTTAAACGTGTAGCCGAGCGATTGAAACGTGTTCGCCGGGCTGGTCTTCTTGCTGAGCACCGATGCGAGCCGACGCGTTTTCGGATAATACCCGTAGTTGATTTCCGTCCCGTTGCCCAGATTCGCACCGAGCAGCTCGCCCAGATGGCTGTATCCCTTCGACTGGAAGTAGAGCGTGCTGCCCCCGACATCCACGCGTTGCACCTGAGTGAGATTGCCGCCGCCATCGTAGCGGTTGGTGACCGTCGGCCCGCTGGCCGGATATTTTACGGAGATCTGCCGACCGGCGTTGTCGAACAGAAACTCGCTGGTGTGGCTGCTGGTGTTGACGCTCAGGTTGCGCGTGACCTTGAGCGTGCGACCACGAACGTCGTAACTGAACTGGTCTGAACCCTCGGCGTCGGTCACCTTGGAGAGCTGGCCGGGGAACACCGTGTAACCGCCGCCGCTGCTCGTGTCGTAAGCATATGTGTTGGTGTAACCGGTGCCACCGCCGCCCGGCGTCACGGTCTTGGAGGTCGTCCGCCCCAGCGCATCGTTGTACGCAAACTCGACCGTGTTGCCGACTCCGTCGGTCTGCTTCTTCAACCGCCCGGCATGATCGCGGAGGTATTCCCAGAACCCGAGGCTCGGATCGGCCATCGCCACCATCTCACCCAGATCATTGTAGGCGTACTCGATCTTGTTGGCCGCCGCGTCGATCATGTTGGTGATGCGACCGAGCCGGTCGTACACGAACCGGTTGGTGGCGTACACCGAACCGCTGACAACATCGAAGATGGTGTTCGTGCGACCGAACCCATCGGTCACGTACTTGCGGACCAGTCCGGTTGACGGACCAGATTCATCCGTCACCACACTTGTCCACGGATCACTGCCGTCATTGTAGGCGATCAGCAGCGAGCCGATGGCCGATCCGGACTCACTGATGGCCGTGGGGGAGTTGGTCAACACACCGGCGACGAATTCCGCGTTCATTGGGCTGGTGGATTTCTTGAGCCGCCCGACCGGATCGTACTCGTTCACTGAACTCACAATGCCGGAGCCAGCCAGCTTGGTGTAGCTGGTCCCGGAGAGGAACATGGGCTGCGTGACCAGCTTCACCGCGCCGCGCTCGTCGTACACGCTCTGGGTCACGCGGAACACCGTGTTCGTCTCGCTCTCCGACCGGGTCTGGATCACGCGGCCCGTGCCGTCGGAATAGGTGTAGGAATCGAGACCGGTGCCGGGATTGGCGCTCGTGGTGTCGTTCCGCTCGACCTTCACATAGTTGGCCGAGCTGCCGCTTGAGATGCCGCCCAGATTGTAGCTGCGCTTCTCCAACCAGATGTTCGGCGTGCCGTTGGACGTGCCGGACACCCATGAACTCGTCAGCCGGAAGAACCCGTCGAGCACGTTGGAACTGACCAGGCCTTTCGCATCTTTGGACCACACGAGCGCACCTGACTTGTTGTCGTGAACAAACGATGTGACGAAGTTCGTGGTCGACTCTGTGATTGGGAAGGTCTTGGCCGCGTCGTAGGCGATGGTGGTGACAATCCCAGCCGCGTTGGTGGTGATGGTCAGGTTCCCGTAGCCGTTGTAGAAAAACAGGTTCGTCCGGTAACTGCCCTCGCAGATGCGGTCGAGAATTTGGAGCAAGTTGCCGGTGCTCCCGTCGTAAACAAATTCAGATTCCGCAAGAATGGAAGTGCCATTGGTATCGGATGTAACCCAAGTCCTGTCGGGTTTGCCGGTGAGATCGGGATTGCTCAGCGTGGCGAAGGTGGTCCACTGATAAACATCGTCTGTGGCCACACCACCTGAAAATGTGTGGTTCGTTGCCGTGAACGAACTGATCTCACCGTACGCCACGGAATTGGTGACGCCGCCGTTAGTGGTGTCGTACAGCGTGGTCGATGTGGTCATTCGCGCCCCGGCACCCGTGCCCGGATAATCGAACTGCGTGCTTTGACTGACGAAGGCGAAGTAGCGGCCCGAGCCGTAGGAATGCTGCCCGGCCTTGTTGAGCGAAACGCCGTAGGTTTCTCCGTTGGTGCCGACAGATTGGGTCCGGAATGGAATGCCGCGTTTGGCAAAATTTCCGGCATCCTCAAATTCACCGAGAGTGGGTTCATCGCGTCCGCCACCCTGATGGAACCAGATGCACTGCGTCTGCCCCAGTGCGTTGGTGGACTTGACGGCGTGGAACCCGGCGAACTCACGGCGCACCGGATCATAGAATCCTCCCTCGTAACCAAACCGGTTGGTGTAGTAAGGATAAATGCCGTCCGAGGAGGCAACCGACGCCACCACCTGCATGGGCGTGTGCAGGAGCCCTCTGGACGATGGATCGGAGGTCTCCCGGTTGTTGAAACCGGCGGCAGGCGTGTAGCCGATCTTGATCGTTCCGCCGATGCCGTTGTTCGCCGTGGACAGCAGATCCGGGAACGGTCCTTTGGCCAAATCGGCCACAAACCAGTTGGTCAGATAGTTGCCACCGGCAGCAACCATGACCCGGTCAGAAAGTCCGTCCGCGTTGATGTCCACGTAACGCACTGCTGAACCGCTGTCGATCCAACTCCAGTCCAAGTCAGTGGTGTTTCCTTGAGAATTGAAAGCCGTGATCTCGACGAGGTTCGTGACAAATCGTGTGCCCGCATTGAACTGAACGAACCACTTCGTGTAGGGCGTCGTTTTCTTGCCCAGTATCCGGTCAGGCAATCCGTCGGCATTGATGTCCCGCAGCGCGGTGGTGCCCTGCTTCTCGATGGCAGACCAATAATCTGTAACACCGCCGGTGTAGTCGCCGGTTGAGTTGACGTTCACCCAGTCGACCGGGGGCTCGAACCCATACCCGTTGTTGAACTGGACGACGAATCGGGTGTAATTGTTGTAGTCAGGACCTTCGGTCGGACCCACTTTCTTGGGGGACATCACCCGGTCGGGCAGACCGTCTCCGTTCATGTCAATTAGTCGCGAGTAAATTCCGTTATCGATAGCCCACCAATCCGGCGCGTTGTAACCCGCGCCTTGCGCGTCAATGGGGCTCCAGAATCTGTATCCGCTGAAACCGCTGCCCGTGTTAAACTGAATCCACCACAAATTTGTCTGGTAGCCTGTTCCGATATGCTGCATGAGCCGGTCCGCCAGACCGTCTCCGTTCATGTCGACCAGCCGGACGTATTTCGGGTTTTCAATGGCCTTGAGATCGGTGCTTCCAAACGACTCCGCGTTCGCCCACAGGTTGCTCTGGCTCCAGCCGGTGCCGGTGTTGATGTCCGCGATGAAGTTGGTGTACGGCCCGGTGAAGAACGCATCGATGGGATCGAGCACATGGTCGGGCCGTCCGTCGCCGTTGATGTCCGTCAGGCGGGTGCGCGTCCCCATGATGTAGTTCCACTCCGTGGGACCGACCGTTCCGCTTGCGGAGTTTTGCGTCGTCATTGTCCCCCAACGGTTCGTTTCCAACGGTGCAAAACCGGCCCCGGTATTCCGTTGATACAGGTAGAAGTGGGGATAGTTGGTGTCGGTGCTTCGGAATACGCGATCCGGCAGCGCATCCCCGTCCATGTCCACCAGATCAACCTCGGTTTCACCCGGATAGGTTGGGAACCGCCAGCCATCCGGAGTCGTGGTGCTTCCCAGCGAGTTCGTCCACCGAGTTACAATGTTCGTCCACGCGACCGACTGAAATCCAAGTTCCTGTTCCTGATAGGTGAACGTCGTGGGCGGCAGCGTGCTCGACCCGTTCAAACCGACGGTCGTCACTCCGGTGAGCAGCGATCTCAGCGTTGAAGGTGAACTTGCGTACGCCAGGTCGTAACGGCGCACCAACAAACCGCCGACCTTGCAGTAAATCTTGGAAAGCCTCCGCCCCGTGAAAACCCCGTAGCCCGAGTTGTAGGCGATGCGCGAATCGACGCGGTTCGTGGTCGTCAGTTCAAACTTGATCTTGTTCGCGGAAGCGATGCCGTTGGCGTGACCGTTGTAGTTGATCTCCTTCGGATACTGCGCTCCGTCGATAATCTGATAAACAAACTGGTTGGTGGTTCCAGTGATCGTGTGTGAACGGTTGAGTGCCCAACGAAACGTGCCCTTTGGAGTATTGGTCGTGCTGCCCCACTTGTAGTTGACCATGCGGCTGTCCGCCGTCTCGCCAAAATAAAACTTGTTGCCGCTCGTGTCCGTGACCCGCCACGAGTTCCCGCTGGAATTGGTCAGATAGTGGAAACGCAGGAAGCCCGATTCAATTTCCGCCCGGAACTCGTTGCTCGCCACGTTGACCAGACGCGAGCTGGCTCCGTTCAGCGAAAACATGAACCCCTTGGCGTCATCGTATTCGTTGAGCGGAAGTCCGGTTCCGGTGTTCCATTTGACCGGCACGCCTTCACGGGTCTCGCGCTGGATGTGGCCGATCTCCAGTTCCCAGCCCTGACCGCACCAACCGTTGGCCCCCGAGGAGTTGTAGCGTAATGCCAGGTGGGGCTCTGATCCGTTACGCGCCGGGGGCGCAACGATTGGGACGGAATAACCGAACCGGCCCGAGAACAGGTCGGTCTGGTAATCGAGTTTACCGGTCGATGCCGACAGGAGTTCCTCACCGGAGGCGGCGGGTCCCGCGTTGTTGCCTGCGTCGGCAGCTCCACGGAGCTGAGTCGTTCCATTGACCAGCAGGAGGAGCGCACTTCCCACCAAGGCAGTGCGCAAGAATCGTCGTGTGAATTTCATGTCTCTGATTTCCCTGTTCTGAATGTAAAATTGACTCCACGCCTTACTGCGGACAATAGGCGATCACCCGTCCCGCAAAACTTGCCGGGCCATTTGCCGTGAGCGGACTTGGATCACTGACGTCCGCCAGTCCATCACCGTCCGTATCCGCGCTGGCGAGGTCGGAATGGCTGACCAGCGTTTCATACGCATCGGGCAGCCCGTCGCCGTCCCCGTCATACATCGTCCCGAGTTGAAAATATTCATGAACGGCACTGAGCCCGGTGATGGTGAGATTGGTTTGACCTGATGTTGTCCGAACCACCTGAACCCAGTTCGTCAGGTTCAGGCCGGACACGTTCGGGCTGAGATTGGTCGTCGCGAACAGGTCATAAATCTCCGAGGGTTCCGGAGTATAGATCACGAAGTAACCGGTCGTGTTGGTCTTTCCGGTGATCTTCAGCCAAAGATCATTCGTGGAATAACTGTAGGCCATGTACGTGTTGGTGCCGCTGCCCCCACCACCACCGCTTCCGGGGGAAGGAGGTGAACTCATAAGAGCCATTCCTCCACTCGAGGAAGGCTGGGCTTGGAGGAGTCCGGCATTGTCCATGGCCTGTCGCCAGACCTGCATTGCCCTCACATGGTAAACGCGGGCCACTTCCTCGGCATCCAACGCACCGTGGTAGGTCGTGAGTTCGTCAAATTCTCCCTGCGCCAGATTTCCGCCGGAAGCATCGCCACCGAGTGCAAACCCAAACTCCTGACGTGTCGCCGCGTCCGGCACGGTCGTGATGCCGCCGCCTTCGGCGGCAATCAACCCGTCGACATACAGCGCCGTGCCTTCGGGCGAGTATGTGAGGGTTACTTCATGCCATGATCCCGGTTCCCACAAGATGGGAGCCGCCAGATAATCAGCGGACCGTCCCCGGCCCTGTGTCGAAAAGTGGATGCGATTGCCTTCCGGGTTCAGGTAGAGCGACCACCAGCCCACGCGTGCCCGTTCATCCGCGGCCCCCATCTCGATTAACCGCGCGTACGTGCCGGGACCGATTCCGCCCAGATCGGCGCTGCCCCAGTGCGGACTGAACCAGAAACGGACGCTCCCCTCCGTGCTGTTCAGGTGGACATTGCCCGCAGCATCCGATTCCGGAAAACGCAGGTAGGCCGGATCATTCCCAAAGAGGCTGACGGAGTTTCCGCTCCAGCTTTCAAACAGACCGACGTTCTCGGAGAACAACGGATCAGGGGCACCTGAGCGCATTCCGACGGCTTCGTCAAAGCGCCACAGATTGATCACACCGCCCTCGGGTGGCGGCGGATAAATGTTGGAAAACCGTCGGGGGAACTCCTTCGCAGTCCGGTCGGCGGACAGGCTAAATGTGGCAACCGCGATGACTGCGGTGAAAACGGGGAACAGAACACCGCCTCTCCCCCACCATTTCCTCTTGTTCATTTTCATTTATTTCCTTTCTTCAGCAACGTCGGTTTATCACCAGCGCACACAGAGTCAAGCCTCGTGTCACCGCGCACTGTGACATTGCCGTGACCCGGCGCATCGGCTTGATCAACTTCATGATTGCTACAGGCTCCCGGTGTTCCAGTAGTTGTCGTATTTGTCGGCATACCCGGTGATAAACCCTTCCACCCATTTCTGCCGGGCTTCCTCGTTGGGGAACGGCTTCGTCAGCTGTTGTGACTTTTTGTCGGCAAACGATCTGATGACACTGCGGTCGAACGGGTACTTCGACATGATTCCTTTCTTCAGTGACACCGTGGCCTCTCCCTGGCCGAACATGTACCCTTGGGAATACACCTGCCCCAGGTCAGGCACAGGTGCAAACGCGTCCGGATTGACGGCACTGAAAATGTACAGGCCCGCGAATATCAGTCCCATCAGCAGACCGCAGCCAAGGGCGAAACGGGGTTGTGCTTTTGCCTGTTGAGGCGGCTGCTCTGGAGCGGCTGGTTGTCCTGTCTCATTGCTCATTCCAATGGTTCTTTCTCGTTTTTTATCCTGCGCATGAGTGCGGAGATGCATACGCGCTCGCCCTCCACCTGCACGGCGACCCCAGGCGGCACGAGGTCATGGCACATTGCGAACACAGTGCTCTCAACATCTTCCTTGATAAGGTTGAGTGGAGCGCCACGACGCTGGTCCGGGATCGTCGCCACGACGCGCCAGACACCGGGGCCAAGCTCCTGGGGCTCGACGTCGGCGTAACCTCTCAGTGGCAGGACTGTTTGCCATGCCTCCACCACAGTGGCGGGTAGCAGGGGAGCCTCGGCATCCATGGCATCGAGCATTTCTTCCAGCTCTTCGGCACGCTCCGGTGTGAGCTGGTCGGGTTGATTGCGTTTTCGACGAGCAGGCATAAGCTTACCTGGAGGAGGCACGGAAGAATTTGCTGCCGGGCTCCACGTCCTCCGTAACCGTTTGCCGTCCAGTCGCGTTGGGCAGTGATCCAGCGGGCCTCCACGTCTGCCAGTCTGTCGTCGATTCAACATATCCACTGGCGTCGAGCCGATGCTTGATCGAGGTTTTGAACTGCCCCAAGTCGGCGGAGGTGTATACAAACGTGGGCTGCCCACAGCCCGACACCGGCAGATCACCTTCACTGATCAGGTCAGTGTGGGCATCGCCCGCAAGTGTGCCGTGCTGCTCAAATACCGTAAAATCGTCCGCGCCGCCATCGTCAAATGGCCAGTAGCCGACCAGACCGGTTTCCGCCCCTGTCAGCTTGCAGGAGTAGTCGGCGGCGATCTCCAGGGCGGAGCGGGCACGGTCCCAGATGCGGACTTCGTCGATCCGGCCGGTAGCCTGGGTGTTGGAGAACCCAGGGGTGACGCCGACGACCAGCGGGGGGGATGACTGTCGGATTGTCCGTCCCTGAACCGGGAAACCGTTCAGCATCGTGGTGGTGAATTCCTCCTGCCCGTTCACGTAGCCCGCGACGACACCGGTGGCACTGTCAAAGGTCGCGGCCACGTGCGACCACTGGTGTTCCGGGACGTCCAGGCCGAATCCGGCCGCGTCAGGCTGGCCGTCGATGTGGACCAGGAAGAGGTTGACCGACATGGTGCCGTCGTTCTGCCAGCGGAACTCATAGGTGCGTGAGGAGGTTGCACTCAGCCCGTCGCCCTTGTTGATGAAACTGCCGAACTGGTTGACAACCGATGGCAGAGGGAACACCCAGAACTCGATGGTCAGGGCGTCCGCATTTTGTATGCGAGCGTTGCTGGCCACCTGGGCGGAGTCACCGCTGCCATCCAGGGAGAGTGCCCGGTTCATAAGCGGCCCGGTGACGTTGAGTGTCGCCGCTGAACTGATCGTGGATTCAGCGCCATCGTATACGGTGACGATATAGTTGGCAGCGTCGCTGAGCTGGACATTCTCCAACTCAAGGGTCGGGTCGGTGGCGTCCACGATGTCCTCGCTGTTCTTGTGCCACTGGTAGGCGAGCGGACCTGCTCCCGAGGCGTCCACTCGGAAAACTGCCGTCATGCCGACGTTCACATCCCGGCGCTGCGGCTGCTGGATGATCTGGGGAGGCGCGGCGAGGGTTGTGGTGGCGATCAAGCCCGACGCTAGGAGTGGTATCAATGAGCGACGAAATATTGTGCTTCCCTTCATGTTACAAGTCAGCGGATGTCATCGCGTGATCGCCCTGTCTCCGCCGAGTGTGGGCAAGCTCACTGGATTCTGGAATTCGAGTCAAGACTTTAGTCTTATGCTTGTTGTGTCACGCGTGTGTGCAGGCTCTAAAAATGAGCCAAAAGCCGGGAAAACTTTCGGCAGCGTTTGCCGCAGTCTTGAAGGAGAAACGCACCGCCAGGAAGATGAGCATGGAGACGCTCGCTGAGACCGCTGGACTCCACCAGACGTACATTGGCCTAATTGAGCGTGGGCTCCGAAACCCGAGCCTAGACACACTTCAGGTCATCGCGGATGCGCTCGAAGTGAGAGCATCCAGTCTCATCAGGGAGGCTGAAGGAATCGGCAGAAAATGCTGATCGTGTACGATTCGACATTGACATGTAAACCGGCTGACCAGCCTGGGGACCAAGAATTGGGGCGGACGATTGACACTGCCACGCACTTCGGCTGACCTTCCGTGACGATGCTCCCCGAGTACGAACAGATTTATCGAGAAATCCTACAGCGAGTCCGGAACCGAGAGTTTAACGCGATTAAGCAGGCCACAACTGAGCTGCCGTACGAGGTAGATCGGTTCCAAGAACTGGAAGAAGAGGCGTTCATCACGTACAAGCCGATCCTGGACGGGGTGCGCATCGCCTATCTGGCGTCACTGCGGATCACCAAGGCAGGTAGGGACTACTTGGCTGATCTCAATCATCAAGCTGTCGAGTTCCAGGGAGATTTTGAATGCTATCAGCTGCTCAAACAGATCGAGGAAGGACGGAAGGTGTTCACTCCGGCCACCAACAAGCCGGACGATGTCCAGGCATTTCAGGAAATCGCGGAGCGTTTGCTGTACATCGGAAAACGTGGTTGGACGAGAGGGGTTGTTCCCGCCAAGGCGACGGGGTATGGTACGTGGCACTTCATCAGTGTCGAAATTTCGGGTGGGCTCACGGAGTCTGGGAGGCGATTTGTCCGACAGGTTGAAGCTCGACTTGGGCAGGAGGTGCCTGGCGCAGCGGACACCGCAGAGGCGTTGCTTTCGTACGGATCACTCGAAGCCACCAGGGCCTGGCGCAAGGCCGTTGAACGCGTCGCGAGCGATCCCGATGGGGCCATCACGGCTGCGAGATCGCTGCTGGAGACACTGCTCAAGGACATTCTGACCAGGAAGCAGGTGACGTTTCCCAGCAGCGCAGACTTGAAGAAGCTTTTCAGGTTGGCGACAGACGGCGTTGAACTGGTCGAAGGCACCAAGCAGTTCAGCTCCGGGCTCCAGTCCGTGCTGGACGGTGTGCAACTCGTTAGGAACAACGCTGGAGATGCGCACGGCCGTTCAGACGGCATGCCGACGCCGGTCGCCCTCGCACGGTTGGTGGTTACCACAGCCGGAGCACTGGCGAGGTTTCTGGTGGACACCTTACGCTGAGCCGTATTCGAGAACTCGTCAGGTCGGGCTGGCATCACGAATTACAGCCAACGCGGTGGGAGTGTCCTGGTGCTTCGTGCGTCTCAGCACGGATGAAGTTCAGGATGCGATTTTTTGGGGGATGCACGAGCTGCCGACAATGCTGAATTCAGACCACGGGCTGTGGCGAACAACTGTCACCGCCGTCAAGCGCTCGGAGCAGGCAAATATGCCGTTGTAGCGGACCGCTGGGAGCAGGGCCTGCCGTAACTCGCTCCCGTTGAGTTCCAGGTGGCCAGACAATCGCCCGGACAACGTTAGTCGGAGGTGAAAACCAAAAGCGCTCGTCGTGTCGGGACGTTGGTGTTTTCGTGACGGCTCCATTTCCACTGCTGGCCGGTAGTCGCCGCAGTCATGTTCCACTGCTCGCCCTCAACCACAACGTGTTGTTCGCACAAGAACTTTGAACTGGCGCATACCGGAATTTCTTTTTACCGTCCGAGTACAATGTTCGGTGGCCGAGGGCGGCCACCGCTTTTTGAGCCTGTTAGACTGGTGAAGCTCGAAGGTCTCGCGGCACCATCAGAGGTCATTACCACGCTGGGTTAGTCGCGGATGCATTTCTTGAGGCCTCTAGGGTGAGTCGGGCGGACACGGAGTGCTGACGTCGTGCGACAGCAGTATTTACTTCAATGGAAACAGGCACCTCAGACTCCGTGACACGCATTGACCTGGTCCCAAGAGACTCATCGGCGGGGTCGGTCCTCGGAGCCCGCAGGCAGGCGTTGAAGAACCAACCTCGACCCTATACCGGCATGATCGCTGGCCGAAGACGCAGGAAGTTCTGCTTGCTCCAGTTACCGGGCGGATTTATTGGCGAGCTGCTTGGCGCAATACGCGGACGCGTTTTTTTCCGATGGTCAGATTACAGCCAGATCGATCCAATCCAGCTCGGGTCGGCCCCAGAAAGCGCGGTCCGTATTTTCCCACTACCAGCAGCGCAGGCTCTCGGGAAATTGAAAGCCGGGGTCCGCGAACGGCCCAGCGCCCGCAAGGCCCAGTCGTGCCGCCGAAACGGTAATGATGCCGTGTCGACCCGGCAAACGCCGTGGACGACCTGCCAAGGGCGCTGGCGGCACCGCGTAGCTCATCGACGCATTGAGCCAGCCGGTCGTTGGAGGCATCGGCTGAACGGTGAATGAAACGGAGGGCGTTCTACTCGAACAGTCGCAGTGGCTGGCAGGCGATGACAGGCGGTGGAACGGACAACGGGTGATTAAGATCATTTCCGAATAGAACGAGATGGCTGTAGCCGCCTCACATATCGTGTTTTTCCTCAATTGAGATCCCGAGATATTCACAAGGATCGCTCTCCATCTGTTCAATGCCGCAAATTCTCAACATGTGTGCGACCTTAGCGATGTGTGCGTCGGATTCACGCGGCCCCTTCTTCACTCCCACAAAGTCCTTCCGGCTGTGATGTAGAGCCCCCATGTAGCGATGTCCCCACCTGCGAAGCAGGGCGGCCTCCCAGCCGTTGATCGTCTCGATAGCGTTCTCATTAAACTCAGATGCGTCACAGTGGTTACCGTCCACTTGTGGCCATTCTCCAACGTAGGCTTCCGCGAAATTTATGGGATTACAAAGGTAAGAGATCACGCCAGCCATGTCGTGCAGCTCCAGAATGCGATAAGTGCGGGTGGAGGCCTCGGTCCACAACGGTTCCGGAGCCTCGATCTTCCGATCTTCCTCGTCCCCGTACACCTCCGTCCTCGGTAGCCAAAGTTTGCGCCCTGCATCCCACTTTTGGCCCGCATATTCAGAAAACGTGGCCTGGAGGAAGCGGACTGTCTCCGGGGTCATCTCGTCCGCTATGATTAGCACATGCACATGGGGGAGGCCCAGGGCGTTCGGCCAGTAGTGATGGACCGAAATGGTTTCAAAAACCAATGCTCCGTCGATGAATCCGAAGTCTATCAGCTTTTGAAGCGCGTAACGGCAGCCCTCCCACCAGGAAATGATCGCCTCGATGTTCTCGCCGTGAATGTGACAAAACTCCTCAGGGCTCATGGTGAGGAACCACCAGTTGCCCCTATTGAAAACAGGCAGAAATTTTCTCAGCAGTTCCAACCGCTTCTTGTGCGAGCAGTATGGACAGAGTCTCCATATCTGGCACCGACCCGTTGCGTAGCCGTATTTGCCTGGCCTGCCCAATCTCGAACAGCGGCAGAAGTTTAGCCGGAGCGGAAATTCCGATGCTGCCAGCAAGCATGCGTTCTCCCGGTACATGTGCTTGGGTCGATCAAATCGCTGCGGCCATTCGTTGATCCTGTAGTCGATGCTTTTCAACAATTGGGCAAGGTACACTGTTCCCACGCTCAGCCAGTCACGGTATTTCCACAGGTTGTCAAAATCACACATGTTAACCGGCGCAGGACCAGAGTTTAGTGGGTTCCACCAGGGAAGGCGAATACACCCACGGGATGACCGCCCCCCACCACACCCTAACTGATCATCTACGCCGTCCGGAAAGATCGGGTATTCCGCTGCAATAGGATCGCTCTCCATCCCGCTACGACGCACGTGACCTCCCGCTGTGTCTGACGAGGTTCCAGACGGACGTGTTGACACGGGTGGAAGGGTGATCGGCGGCAGTATGCTGGGCGAAAGAAAATGGTGGCGGTGTGGGGCGCGACGGGACAATTCCCTGGAACGAGATATTGTTCGGCCCCCTGTCCTTCAGGGTCCACACCACCACCAAGATTGTTGTAGTTCCAGTGTCCATCGCGCCTGGCGGCCCCGTCGCGCTGACGTGGTCGCTGAATTATCCTAAATCCGGAGATGAGAACCACGGAATGCACGGAAAACACGGATCAGGAACGGGTTGTACCTTCAGGCCCGTTCACCCGCCGGGTGTTCCACCCGGTTAACGCAACTTCTTGATCATCTGTGTTGATCTGTGCCATCCGTGGTTTCCATTTTCCTTTTTAGGATTATTTACTAAGGGAAGAACAGAACTCCGTTGAGGCGCGGCGCTGACGACCGCTTAACTCTGCAAATTCGAGATTGTATACATTCCCGGAAATGGCCTCATCGCGCGATGTCGAAGTCGGAGATGGCGAAGTACTAGGTTATCTGATGCGGCGACGACAGTGGGGTGCTCAAACATACAGGGCCTTCACTTCGACCTTATGAGTGCAGATCGCACGCTTTTGACGTCGTAAAAGACGCGCCGGGCTACGTCCAACGTGGAACGCTTCTTTTTTGCTGCGATCCGACGACGCGGACGGTCAACACAGAAAATATTAATGATGACGAGGGGTCGTGATCGTGTTCAACCGGAAGAATCCGTTGGGTCACCCCCGAACCCCGTTCTTTACTGTGTGAATGACAGCAACCCTGAATCAAGAACTGATTCCACCAAGTCGGACAAGTCACCCGTGCCGGACGTCAACGAAGCCGTTCCGTTCGAGTTTAGACTGCTGACGAAGCCGCAGACTGCCGCCTATTTTGGCGTCGAAGTTCGGACCATTGAAAAGTGGATGCAGAAGCGCCGTCTGCCGTACCGCAAAATCGCGGGCACCGTGAGGTTTCTCGTCAGCGACCTGCTCAAACACCTCGACAGCGAGTGCCTGGTGCCAGCTAAACGTAGGCGCTGAACCGACGGGCTCTCACCATTCCGTCATCGACCGGTCAAACTTGTCCGGGGTGAGGTCAAACCAGGCCTGGGCACGTTCGAGGGGAACGAGGCGGCGGTAGTGCTTCTTGAGCATGGCGGGCGAGTTCCCCATTTCATAGGCGAGTGCGTCTGGGTTCCGAGTAACGGCCAATGAGTAGGACGCAAAACTGTGGCGAAGCCCATTGTGGACCGGCTCCACACCTGCCTTGGTCTGCAACCTTAACAGGGTGCTCGCAACATTTTTGTGAACGACCAACTTGCCAGATGGCATTCTGATCACCTCCATCCAGTGCCTGAGGGTTTCGTTGATCAACACAAGGCGCGTTGACTTAACCCTGTATTCCGATGGCGGGACTTTTATTTCGTCTGGACCGATATTCTCCCAGTCCAGTCGGTCAATCTCGCTGGCCCGGAACCCTCCGAATGCGGCGATAACCAGATAAGGTAGGAACTTCACGGAGCAATGGGAGATCAGTTCACAAAGGTGTTCAGGGTCGTATACACCAATTTCGCGCTGCGGCTCAATGACCTCCGGCACATCCTCCATGATCCGACGCTCACGTTCGATGTAGCCGCGTTTTTTGGCGAAGTTGAACATGTTCTTGAGAGCGCCGTGAAAATTGTTGATCGAACGGGGTTTCTTTTTGAGTGCCAGCAGCCACCGCTCGATCTCCACTGGTGAAATGTCAGCAACATTGCACTGGAACGACTTTGAAAAGCGCTGGAGGCGTCGTTCAAGGTCCTCGTAGTGATCTGGGCTACAGTTCTGGTCCGTCCGGAGCTTGACAAGCTCCTGAACGACATCGGCCACCATACGGTCAGTTCGGGGTTTGTCGTTCCGTGCGACGTAGCTACGGACCGCCTCACTCAGCGTTGCCCGGCCATCAAGCAAATTGAGAAGCCGAACGTATTCTGAAACAGCGGAGTCCAGCGGTACACCCGTGGGTTCCACGAGCGAGGACGCACGCTTGAATACCAGGTAATCTTGGGCCAACAGCGTCCTGCCTTCCGGTTCACCACGGACGAGCCGCTTGATCACTGACTCAGCGTGCTCCTTCGCGGCATCGAGCGTGGAGAACGGTTTCAACACCCGCTGCCCGTGTTCGTAGTGAGCGACCGAGAAGGAGTCGTATGCCCCTTTGTCCTTGCGATGGTAGATCTTCACTTCAACACCTGTCCGCTTGATCAGCATCGGGAATGAGTGCTTGCCGCTCTTGTCGGCAGTCCGCCTGTTTCCAATCGTTTTCTTTTTCACGGTTGGAAGAACGGGATTGCATCTGGAGAAAGAGAAAAATCTGTACGGAATCCGTACGGAAATGTGCGTTCAGCCCGGTTGGGTAAACGTAACGTGTTGGGAATGAACTGATTAAAGTGGTACCGGTGGAGGGGCTTGAACCCACACTCCCTTACGGGAACCAGATTTTGAGTCTAGCGCGTCTGCCAATTCCGCCACACCGGCGTTGATTATCAACGACTTACAAGGCCACTTTTTGCGACTTTCGATTTTGTATACCGCCCCGTCAAAATCACCCGAAAAGTCATCCGAACGATCGCATCCAGGACCGGGCATGCTTCGACAACTGTCGGTGCCAGCTCGATCCGGAACGCCGTTCGGAAGCGCAATATAATCAGCGAGTTGGCGAAGGCAAGCCGTATCGACAGGGTGAACAGGGCAGACGCAACTAAATGAGCTGTGGGTTTACGCCGAGCAGGCGTAGGAGATAGTTGAGGTCCCAGCCGGCGTTTTTCTGTTTGCCTTTGATCCCGCGTTTCTTGGTCTTCTCTCCTTTGAGCAGATTGAGGGCGAGG
>JBDNGP010000089.1:0-39889 GCA_041689265.1 Verrucomicrobiota bacterium | reverse complement strand
TTCTGGGTTCGCAGCTATCTTATACAAATAGCAATAATGGACAACTGTGCGTCTCACCGCACACCCCCACTAATTTTGTTTTTCTTGGTTCCGCCTTTCCAAAACCGGCTATTCCAGTGACTTTTCCCGTTTTTAGAAACCAACAGTTTTAACAGAATGAGAATCATTGGTGGAACCGCCGGTGGCAGAAGCCTGAAAGTGCCGAAAGGAATGGGCGTTCGCCCGACGCCGGACCGCGTGCGACAAGCCATCTTCAACAGTTTGGGAGATCTGGTTAATGGCGCCCGTGTACTCGAACTGTTCGGCGGCAGCGGTGCTCTCAGTCTGGAATGCCTGAGCCGCGGAGCCCGATCTGCCCTCTGCATCGAGCTGTCGGCCAAACACGCTGCTTTCATCCGATCGAATTGCCGGGACGCCGGACTTTCGACAGCTCGCTTTACCGTTAGAGTTAAGGACGTTTTCTCAGCAATGGCGCAATTATCAAAGGACCGCGTTCAATTTGACCTCGTCATGGCAGACCCTCCATTTGGTGAGAAGAACACGGACGGCCGCTCAAAATCGTTTTCACAACGTGTTCTCGACGATCCAAACCTTCCACCGCTGATGGCCGAAGGCGGGCTGCTGGTTCTCGGTCACGCCAAACGTGATTCCGTGGAAATCCCGCCGACATGGGACGAACGCAAGGTACTGAAACACGGCGACTCGATATTTCGCATGCTGGCCGTGGCGATGCCCGCCCGGGAACAGCCGCTGCTGGAGTCCAGTGCGTGACCAACTCCCTCGCCATGATCGACTGGCAAATCCTCGGTGCCGCCGCGCCGTGGGTGATGGTGTTCCTGTTTCTGCAGGCATCGGCATTCATGATCTGGCGGCTGGAATGTCTCTCACAGAAAGGATTTGAAGGGACCGTGCTCGGCACGTTGATCACGCCCTACTGTTCGGGGATCGGTAACCTTGTCTTCGCGTGGGTGATGGGACGACAAGCCGCCGCATCCAGCGAAGTCCTGACCAACAGCCTGGTGAACAATGTCACCAACCTAACCCTGTTGATTGGCCTCCCGACCGTGATCTGGGGCGTACCGCTCTTCAGCAAAAAGAAGAAACAGGCGAAAGCCATCGTCCGAACGGAGAAAATCGACCGCCTCTCGCTCCTGCTCACGTTGACCGCCGGTCTCTTCTTTACCGGCGCAGTCTGGGCGCTCGCGAAGGACGGCAATCTCAACCTCGGCGACGGCATTGTGCTGGTCGGCATGTTCTTGTTCTGGCAGTGCTTCCACGTCTTTGAAGTCATGAAGTCCAACGTCCGGCAAAACCGTTCCATGCCGTGGTCGGTTTATCCGGAGTTGATCGGGCTGGCGCTTGGCGCGGTCGTCACCTTTTACGCGATTGACGGACTTGTGGCGTGGATGAACCAGGCAGAACTCGGCTGGATCCGGCACGATCACATCGGCTGGCTGAGCGCTTGGTTGATGGTGCTGCCCAACGCACTGCTCGCCATGTATTACGGCTGGCGCGGTCAGCCCGAGACGGTTTACGCCTCGCAGGTCGGCGACGGCCACATCTGCATTCCGCTGTGCATCGGCATTTACGCGCTGCTGGCCGGATCGGCCGCGAGTGTTCCGTCCATTTTTGGATTGTCGATTCTGATGCTGGTCGGCGCGCTCGCCCTTCACCTTGTTCTCGTAGCGATTTTCGGAAAATTACCGCGCCTAGTCGGCTGGCTCTTCCTCGCCGCGTACGGTGTCTATCTTTGGCAGGGCCTGCCACGATGAAAAAGCCCTCTCGGGAAGGAGAGGGCTTGCGAATGTGGGCTTGAGAAATCTACGCGGTAAACGTCACCGGATTGGACCGGAATCCCTCGCTCATTTCCACGAACGGCACCTGGGCGCGGAACCATTTCTCGTCGCGGGTGATGTCATCCATCGTCGCAAACAGGTTGTTGCACATCAGATAAACGCCGTCGCCGATACACATGAACGCGTCGAACTGCGAACCCGCACCGTCCCGCGCAAATTCAAACTGCCCGAACTCGTGTGTCTGCGAAACCAGCGACTGCCGGAGCTGCGCAAGATCATCGGAAAAGCTGCTGGCGAACTGTTCGTGGCGCGGGCCCTTGTAATCCAGCACGCGCCCCTGTTTCGGCAGCAGGCTGACGATCGCCCACTCGTCGAACACCGTCCGACCGTAGGCCGCATCCATTTGTGAGGAACAATGACGCACTTGATTGATGGCGTTGTTGAGATCTGTGTTTGACTGCATGACGCGACGCAAAGCAAATTTCATGCACGAACAACGGGAATTCACAAGCCTGCGGAAACGCCAGGATTCCAATGGGATTTCGAGTGCACGCCAAATGTGTCCTGCGGGGGTGATCCGGGTCGGGACACTCGCTGCCCAAATAGTTGCCGATTGGAATCCTGCAACTTTTGCCGCCGCCACCGTGTTCTTTAAACCGGCGGACGGCGTTGATCATCGGCCGCCGATAAATGCTCATGTTCAGTTACAAAGACAGCAACCATCAGGCGGTCGGACCTGTGTCCGCCGACGAAATTCGGCAGCTTGCGGCGGAAGGTGTGCTCACGCGCAATTCGTTGTTGAGCGCGGAGAAATCAGATTTCTGGCAACCGGCCTACCGGTTCAGCGAACTGGCCGACGTCTTCGGCGAATCCGCCTCCAAGCCAGCGCCCGCCGCCCCGGATGAATCCATCGACGTCGAGGCACAGGTTGAAGTCGAGCGCGAACCGGGTCCGCCTCCACTCAACGACACCTCAACCGACGACGAGCCCGCTCCGGATGAAAAGGCCGGGAGCAAACAGCCGGTCTGCTATCGATTCATCGGCGGCGACGGACGCGAGTACGGGCCGATCACAGCGGATCAATTGCGGGACTGGATCGGCCAGCGTCGCGCTGATCAAAACTCACGCGTGCGCCGCGACGGATCGGACCGGTGGTCGACGCTCGGTGAACTGCTTGAATTTCGGGATGCCTTCGAGGAGCAGTCCCGACGACAGCAGGCGAGTCCGCCGCCGTTGGATTCCGGTCGCGCCGACCAGATCGCCGAAGAGATCATCGGGAACGGTTACGATCTGAACATCGCCGAATGCTTCCGCCGCAGCTGGCGACTGTACCTGGACAACTTCGGCATCCTCACCGGAACCACGGCCATCGTGATCGTGATTCTCTTCGTGCTCAATTCGATTGCGGGCGCCGGGAACGTGGTGGGTTTTGCTCTGGGCGGTATTTTTCTCGCCGGATTGAGCTTTGTCTTTCTGAAGCGAATCCGTGGTCAGGCAGCCACGATTCAGGACATATTCGAGGGGTTCAAGCGCGGGTTCATTCCGTTGCTCATTGCCAGCATCCTGACCAGCATCTTCATTCTCATCGGACTGGCGCTCTGCTTCCTGCCGGGGATCTATCTGATGGTCGCCTGGATGTTTGTCTTCCCGTTGGCGTTCGAACTCCGGCTGGATTTCTGGCCGGCGATGGAACTCAGCAGGAAGGTCGTTCACAAACGGTGGTGGGAGATGTTCGGCCTCGCCGTCGGAGTTGGCCTGCTCCTTTTCGTCGGGATTCTCCTGTTCGGGCTCGGAGTGTTTTTCACCGCACCCATCGCGCTCGGTGCCGTGATGTATGCCTACGAGGACATCTTTCGAAAATACACCGTCGCCACCCCGGGCGCGGCGGCGAACGAACCGCCCGCTACCGGGCAGAATTCCGGATCACACTCAGCCTCGGGCTCAAACTGAAGAACGGATTCAGGATCGGGAGTAACGTTCCCCATTCCATCGTCCCGTCAGCGACGACGAGCATCTGGAGATTCTTGATTCCGCGCCGCGCCAACCAGCCGGGCAAGTCGCGAGCGGCCACAGGTTCACCTTCGAGACTCGAAATCTGTGCAGATGAAAACATGCTCATCCACGCCGGCTTTTTCGGGTCGAGACCAGCGGCGGCCACCAGCAACCCGTCTTCGACGACGCGAATCACCAGATTCGCGGACGGAGGTTGGGTGAGGAATTGAACGATGTTGGTCTGTCCGTCGGTTCCCAAAATATCAGTGGCCGGCGGGGCCGCCAGTTTCAAACCGGTCTTCTCCAATTCACCGGCAAAATCAAAAATCGAAGCCAGTTTCGTTTTCGGGTCGGGCCTCACTTCAACGCCGATGTCCCAGCCCAGATGGCGGCGAACCTCGTAAACTGCTTCAACTTGTTGCACGCCGTTTTTTCCAGCCAACGACTCGCAATCGTCGCGACCCGGAATTTGCAGACGTGCAATACCCTCGGCGCTGATCGCAACCGGAAATCGCGCAAAACCGGGTTCCGGGGCGATCGGCTGAACGCACCCAGCCAGCTCAAGCTGTCGTTTCAACTCCGCCGCCCGGACGTTCAAGCCGGCGTCCGAAACTGCGGGCAATCGTCCGGCGATCTCGTTCAAGTAGAGGCGAAGCAGTTTCAGCGGCGGGTTTCGCATCCCGACCGAGGGTCCGCCAGACGCGTCGTTCAGAAGCTGCGCGAGTTCGTTGTCCGAGAGCCCCCATTCGACGTCGACGCCATTCGACGGAACTCGCGGTGTGCCGTCCTCCGTTTCACCGAGATCGAGGAACACCTGATAGTTTCCGAACGGCGCGCCATTCAAATCCGTCATGCTGAACTGAAATTCCCGCGCAACGGACTCGCCCGGCAAAATCGCGATCACCTCACTGGGCTGGCGGAGATACTTCGTTCCCTGCGCGAGACGGAACCCGTTTTCATCGACAATCCAAAGCTGCATCGTGCCCGGCCACGCGACGTCCTTCGGTGCATTGCCGACATTCGCGACGTTGACTGAAAGATTCACGGGGTCGACCGCAGGAAGTTTCGTCGGGCTGCCCAGCGTGAGTTTGATTCCCCGTTGTCCGCTGCGTCGCTCGCGTTGATCCAGATAATCCGCGACGGAGAGGACCTTCAGTTGAGCGGCACCCGCGACGGCAGTGCCCGACCACAGTGCCAGGCCCTCCGCAACCTGCGGCGACTGCGACGGAAGCACGCCGGTGTAACGTCCGCCGATCTCGAACGTGCCGCCGCGCGGGAGTTTCACCCAATCGCTGAGCAGGGAGGAAAACTGGCTCGGCTCTTCGGGTTTCAACTCGGCCGCTTTGGAAAAACTGTGAAACGCGGCCGCGCCGGGAGGAAGGATTTCAACCGGCTGACCGGCGGATTGAATGTCCAGTTTTCCGTTCAGGCGACAGCACCCCTCCCAGAGCATGGCGACTGAATTCGTGGAATGGTTGATGAATTCCCAGACCAGCGGAATGTCGTCGCCCAGCACGTAAGATTCGGCCGGGGGGATTTCGATCGTCGCGTCGACCGTTGATTCCGCGCCGAGTGCCAGGGTGAATTGTCCGGCCGCAGCAAACGCCATCGCGCCAACTCGCCAACAGCGCAGGTTCATGAGCCGCCCTCCAAAAGGGCGGCCCGATTGAGCGTGCGCAGATCGACGCGAGTTTCAAAATCATCGAGCACGGCGGCGTCATGGCTGACGAGCAGAAGTGCGGCTTTGTTTTCGCGGCACGCCTCGCGGATCAGGCGCAATGAGTCCCTCGCATTCGCATTGTCGAGGTTGCCGGTGGGCTCATCTGCCAACACCAGCTTCGGCCGATTGGCGAGCGCGCGCGCGACGGCGACGCGTTGTTGCTGCCCGACGGACAGTTGGCGCGGGTAGTAATTGATCCGCTGTTCCAGCCCGACACGCTTGAGCAGCTGTTCTGCGAAACCTTGATCGGTGCCGGCACCAAAAGCCATCCCGAGCAGCACGTTTTCCAGGCACGTGTAACCCTGAAGCAGATTGAACGTTTGAAAAATGTAGCCCAAAGACGTGGCGCGCAAACGGTCACGATCTGCTTCACTGAGCCGGGTCATTTCAGTGCCATGGATGCGAATCGTGCCGGAGTCCGCCTTCAGAATCCCGGCGATCAAATGGAGGAACGTTGTCTTGCCAGAACCGCTTTCGCCGCTAAGCGCGACCTGCTGCTCGGGAGCGAGCTGGAAGGATTCGATGTCGACAACCCGGTGCTCACCGCCTTCGGGTGAGCGGAAGTTTTTTACCAAGTTTTCAACATGCAGGAGCATTTCGTATAATCCCGGAGGCCCGGTTCAAACCAGCGGGCTCGAGTTGCGTTCGTCATCAATCAGCTCTGAATCAGACGCCACGTTGTCCGTAATCGATTCACTGAAGTCCTGATCTTCCGCGATGAGATCCTCCGGGTCGATTTCGGCCTGGCTTTCCGCCAAGGCGGGCTCGACCGGGCGAAGCGTTACCAGCGCCGGCCGGAGCATCTGACCCTGGTAAGTGTAGCCGGTCGCCAGTGTGCCGGTGATCGGAGCACCGGTCGTCGCTTCCGGATCGCCGCCGTGAACTTGATGAACGTTCGGGTCAAACAATTCTCCGGCATTCACCACGATGGGCACCAGCCCGACCCGGCGAACCACGTCACGACAAGCAGCCTGGAAACCGGTCAACTGCTGGACGACGTTCGGCTGCCCGGATCGGGCGCCTGCGGAAAACAACGCGTACACGTGGTCCAGCAACGCGACCATGATCTTCAACCCCTCGCCCTCGGCGCGTTTCAGTTTCTCAACTTCAAGTCGTAGGGTCTGCTTCTCGCCGTCGTTGGCTTTTTTTACGGATTCGGTGAAATCCCTCGCGTCAGCCGAGAGCCGGTCCGCCATTTCCTTCATCGAACCGGTCGCCTTGTTGGAATTCTCCTGGAGCATCTGCCATTGCGCGGTGGCCGTCTGAATATAGTTGGCGACGGTTTTCAGCTGTTTGATTTCGCTGACAGTGTCCTTGAGATGATCGGTCTCAGCGTGGCGAATCTGCACCTCGTGGTCCCGCAGAAACGGCGTGATGCCCGCCCACGCGCCGAGCGCCACGCAGATAATGGCCGCAAAAATGTGAGTGCCGCCGATCGGGTGTGGGCTCTTCACGATGATCGCGAAGGCGACTCCGAGAAAAACGAGGTCGGTGACAAGGAATGGCAGCTTGTTTATTTTGGGAGCGTGCAGGCTCATGGGGGTGGATTAAAGAAAAAGCCGACGCCGCTGGCGATTGAATTCTCGCACAACGGCGGCGGCCGGAGTGATCCGTAATCAGGGCAGTTCGGGGATTTCCGGAAGCTGGCCGATCATGTTGCCCGGCACAACCCATTCGTCAAACTGCTCGCTCGTGAGCAGGCCCAGACCGACCGCCGCTTCACGAAGAGTCTTGTTTTCCTTGTGCGCGGCCTTGGCGATCTTCGCCGCGTTTTCGTAGCCGATGTGCGTATTCAACGAGGTCACAAGCATCAAAGAATTTTCCACGTGCTTCTGGATGAATGCGCGGTTGGGCTCGATGCCGACGGCGCAGTTGTCGTTGAACGATTCGCAGGCATCGCCGAGGTTTCGCGCCGCCATGAGGAAGTTGAAAATCATCATCGGCTTGAAGACGTTCAGTTCGAAATGACCGGTCATGCCGCCGACTGTGATCGCGGCGTCGTTCCCGACGACCTGCGCGCAGACCATGGTCATCGCCTCGCACTGCGTCGGGTTGACCTTGCCCGGCATAATCGAGGAGCCAGGCTCATTCTCGGGGATCAGCAGTTCGCCGATGCCGCTTCGCGGGCCGGATGCGAGCATGCGGATGTCGTTCGCGATTTTCATCAGGCTCACCGCGAGCGTCTTCAACGCGCCGGATGATTCAACAATGGCGTCGTGCGCCGCGAGGGCCTCGAACTTGTTCGGGGCGGTCTTCAACGGGTGCCCCACCAGTGTCGCAATGTGCGCGGCAACTTTCTCGGAAAATCCGGGGGGGGTGTTCAGCCCGGTGCCGACAGCCGTCCCGCCGAGCGCGAGTTCGGAAAGATGCGACAGCGTGTTTTCAATGGCCCGAATTCCGTGATCGAGTTGCGCAACGTAGCCGGACAATTCCTGGCCAACGGTCAACGGCGTCGCATCCATGAAATGCGTGCGCCCAATTTTCACGACGTCCATGAACTTGCGGGCCTTGGCGGCGAGCGTTTCGCGGAGTTTGCGAACTTTTGGCAGCGTCCCGTTCACCAGCGCCTCGTAGGCGGCGATGTGCATCGCCGTCGGAAAGGTGTCGTTCGACGACTGCGATTTGTTCACATCGTCGTTCGGGTGAATGAGCTTCTTCGGATCACCCAGTTTGCCGCCGTTGAGCACGTGCCCGCGATTCGCGATCACCTCGTTGAGATTCATGTTGGACTGGGTGCCGGAGCCGGTCTGCCAGACCACGAGCGGAAACTGGTCGTCGAGCTGCCCCGCGATGATCTCCTCGCAGACGCGGGCGATCAGACCGGCCTTTTCCTTTGGCAGAACGCCGCAATCCAGATTCGTGAGCGCGGCGGCTTTTTTAAGGATGGCGAACGCGCGGATGATTTCCATCGGCATGCGCTGTTCGCCGATCTTGAAATTGTCGCGGCTGCGCTGGGTTTGGGCTCCCCAGTATTTGTCGGCGGGGACTTCCACCTCGCCCATCGTGTCTTTTTCAATTCGAAATTCCGTCGTTGAAGCGTCGTTCATGGCGCGCGGAGTGTAGCGACGGGCAAAGGCAGTTCAAGATCGGAACTCTTTTCGCAATCTTGCGATGCGCATTTACATCCGCTGCTGATGACATGTCCCGAAACGGAGCACTCCATCGGGCCAAACGTCCAGAACAGGGCTGACCGGCCCCTGTCCGGAGTGTTTGGATCGCAAGTTCAGCAGGTAGTTTGTGGGTGGCAGCGGGTCTGCTTGAGACGTCGAACAGCCTCACTTGAGGTCTGCGTATCGATTGAGCCATGAAACTATCATTCAACAACCAGCCCGGTCGGAGGCGAGGCGCTGCCGGGATAACTCTCGTCGAAGTGGTTATTTCCATCGCGATTACCAGCATCTCCCTGGGGGCGGTCGTTTCGGGCTATATCTATAGTGCCAAGATCGCCGAATGGTCCGCCTATTCCTTGGCGGCAAATTCTCTCGCGATGCAACGGCTGGAACAGTGCCGGGCCGCCAAGTTCGACGTATTGACCACTCCGATCACGGACGAGCTGGTTGCTGCAAATTTCCTCGCCGACCCTCAAATTCTGGACGTCCCACGAAGCGGTAGCAACATCGCCTACGCCACCAATTTCACGACCATCACCGTGCTTTCAACGGATCCCCCGCTGAAAATGATCCAGGTGGACTGCGTATGGCCGTTCAAGGGCCGGAGTCTGCATACCAATACGCTCGTGACCTACCGGGCAGCCGACCAATGAAAACAACATTTCAACCGATTCTCAACCAGCTCCGTCGACGTGGCTTCACGCTGACGGAAGTCATGGTGGCGTCCGCCCTGTTCTCGATCATCATCGCGGGAACAGTGAGCGCCAATCTGTTCGGGCTTCGGATGTACCAGATCACCAAGGCCAAGCTGGGGGCCAGCGACGAGGCACGCCGCGCGGTCAGCCTGTTGGTGAACGAAATCCGATCGGCGAAAATCGTGCGGGTCGGAAATGGTTCGTACAGCTCATTCACCAATGTTGCAATGGGCCAGGAGCAGAAAGGCAACGCACTTCAGATTTACCCGACGACGAACACCTCCTCGTACGTCCGCTATTACTGGGACTCGGACGACCGCCAGTTCAAACGCACGACCGACGGCGGCGGCACATCCGTGGTCGTGGCCAATTTCATCAGCAACAACATCGTGTTTCGCGCGGAAGACCACCGGGGAACCATTCTCACGAACAATCAAAACAACCGCGTCATCAACCTGAAACTGGAATTTTATCAGATCCAGTATCCGATCATTGAAATCGGCGCGGGGGGTCTCTTCGACTACTATAAATTGGAAACCAGGATCACACGAAGGGCATTGGAGTAACCTATGAAACACTTACAGGTATCAAAAAAACGGAGGCAGTCCGGCGTCGCACTGCTGATGGTCATGATCGTCGTCGTGTTGTCCGCGTTCATTCTGGGCGGTGCGCTGCAGTGGGTCTCGTCCAATTCCCGGATGAACGAGCGCAACAATGAGTACTATCGGGCGGTCGCGGCGGCCGAGGCAGCGACCGAGAAGGCCATCAGCGTAATTTCGCGCGACTTCCGGGACCGCGATTCGGCATACGTGGCGTCCCACATGGATGATTACCGGGCCGGACTCCCGACAACGGCCGAATCGGCTCATTGGAGCGACTGGGTGTTCTCCGACCCGGCCGGTTCCACCAACGGCATCTACGTGAACCGCGACACCACAGAGCAGAACGTCCAGCTGGATTCGCAGTACACGGGACTGATGGGCTTCGCGGCCAACTATTCCATCATCGCCAACGCCCGCCAGGCGACCTCCCTGAACGGGAACATCACGGTGGGCGTACGCCAGGAATTTCAGCTGGCCACCATCCCGGTGTTTCAGTTCGCCATTTTCTACGGAATCACCATGGAAATTTTTCCCGGACCGACGTTCAACGTCATCGGTCGCGTGCATTCGAACGATGACATCTACTACGGGTCCAACTCAGGCCTGAACTTTCGCACCCACGTGACGTCGGTTGGAGACATGCACAACGCCTACCTGGCGGAGGATTCCAACCACAGCGGCGGCGCCGGCAGCAACGTCAATTTTTTGGGCGAAGTGGACGAGAGAACGTCATATCTTCAGCTGCCCATCGGCACCAACAACACGCCCACCGCAATCCGCGAGATCCTCATGCCGCCGCCGTCCGGCGAAAGTGCCACTTCCGCGATGGGCGTGCAGCGCTACTACAACAAATCTGATCTGATCGTTACGGTGGAGAATTCCGGCGTTACGGTTACCAGCGGTCGGGCGAACAGTTTTGCCACAGTGCTTTCAACCAATGAGTGGCAGCGCTTCATCAGCACCACCAACGCCTTCAAGGACTGGCGCGAGGCGAAAACCGTGCTGCCGGTCGATATCAACGTGGCGGCGCTCCGGACTTGGAGCGCGACAAACGGCACCATCAGCACGCTCCTCTCCGGTGACGTGTCGTCGATCTACGTCGATGACAAGAGAACCATGGGATCCACGGAATTAGCGGCAGTCCGGGTGTATAACGGCTCGCAGCTTCCTGACAAGGGGTTGACCGTCTCCACCGCGCGTCCGCTCTACGTCCAGGGAGACTACAACCAGCCCATCAATGCCCATCTCGGCACGACCAACACCTCGGGCACCAAACCCGCCTCCTTTGCGGCCGACGCGATCAGCGTCCTGTCCGGCTCGTGGAACGACGCGAACAGCACCAGCTCGAGCTTGGCAACCAGGGTGGCGTCACACACGACCGTAAACGCTGCGTTTCTGTCAGGAATCGTGCAAACACAGGATTCAAATCGTGCGGGGAACAAATACAGCGGCGGCGTGGAAAATTATCCGCGCATGCTGGAGAAATGGGGCGGACGAACCCTTACCTACAACGGTTCGATGGTCGTTATGTTTTCCAGTCAGTACGCCACGAACGGCTGGACATACGGCGGCTCGGTTTACCAGGCACCGACCCGCAACTGGACGTTTGATTTGAATTTCCTCAATCCGGACAATCTGCCGCCGGGCACACCCCGGCTGTCGGCAACGATCCGCGGCAGCTGGGCCGTAATCAGTGCCGGCAACACCAACATAGTTTATTAACGAACAACTTCGCGACCTCAGCGCTTTTTCCGGCCCACGCCCCAGATCAGCCAGCAGGCCAGCGCGATCAACAGTATCAGCCACCAGAGCTGGCGAATATTCCGCGCCGCGCCCTCGACGAATCCAAGCGCCATCGGAAATAGCACGAACAGAAAGACAACGACTGCCAGCAGGATCGCCAGCTTGAGAATCGCTGCACCTCTCGGGTTCATTTTTGCGGGCTCTGAAGGTCGCTCATCGGCACCAGAATGTTTGCTCCGGAATCGGATTCCCCACCCACCACGAGCGGCGAAACGCCGTCCCATTTCTCAACGATCTGAAGCTTGAGAAACGCCGGGTTGCCGCGCAGTTCCTTTCCTCGAATCTGAATGGACTCGGCCGCGCCTTTTGCCTTGATGATCGCCGTTTTAGCTTCGATCTCGGCCTGTAGCTGGGAATACCGGGCGCGTTCCGCTTCTTCTCTCTGCGTCATCTTTTGTTCGATCGCCGCGTTTAATTCAGATGAAAGCGAGAGATCGGAAAGCGTCGTGTCTTCGATGAAGATCAGCGGTCCACCGCCGGGCAGTTCGCCAATCTTTTTCCGGGTGGCTTCGAGTGTCTGAAGTTTGATGCTCTCGCGGTTTTGCACGATCATTTCCGCGCTCTGCGTGGACGCCGCTTCCTTGAGCGCTTCGATCACCCGGGGCTTGATGAGCGATTCAAATTCGGAGCCTTCGTAACCACGAAACAACGGGACGACCGAGTTTTCCGGGACCCGATAAAGCACGCGAATCGTTGCCCTCACCTGTTGCAGATCGCTCGAGTAACATTCGGTCACAAGCTCCACCGTCTGTTGCCGGATGCTGATCTGATGAATTTCCGAAATGAACGGCGCCTTGAACTTCAGGCCCTCGGTTTCGTACATCGGCGAAACTTTTCCGAGTGTGACGCGCACGCCGCGATGGCCGGGCTCCACGACGGTGGTGGCGGACGTTGACGCGATGATGATCACAAAAATCAGGACGGCTCCGCCAATCAGACTGGCCACTCCCTTGGGTGAAATTGTGATGACGTTGTTGGGCTGGTTTTGATTTTGACTCATTTGCTTATTCTCCGGAGGAAAGTTGTTCTGAACGGACGCTTCCCATCGGGAGCAACATGGAGGCCCCGCCGGAAGTGCCACCGACCACGCGCGGCAACTTGCCGTTCCACGCGTCAATGACTTCCAGATCGATCAGCTCCGGGTTCTTCGCGAGGGCGTCCCCGCGGAGCCGGATTGATTCGGCTTCACCCCGGGCCCTGATGATCGCGGTCTCAGCCTCGATCCCGACCTGGGTTTGTTCGTACTGCGCCTTGTTCGCGTCCTGCTCCTGTACCATCTTGCGTTCGATGGCGGCTTCCAGTTTGTCGCTCAACGAAATGTCCTCGATGACCACGTCGACAAGATCCAGCATGCTTCCGATTTTCTCGCGGGCTTTGGCCAGAGTCGCCTCCTTGACCTTCCTCCGTTCCTGCACGATCTCCTGCGCGGTGTGTTCCTTGGTCACCTCCTTGATCGCCTCGTCCACCCGCGGCTGGATCAGGCTCGTAAACGGATCGCCCTGAAACTGCTGGTAGATCTGCACCACGGAGCTTTCAGGAATTCGATAGAGGACCTTCAGCTGCGTCTGCACTTCCTGCAGATCTTTGGAAATGACCGGGGCCGACATTTGAACCGTCCTCTGCTTGATGCTGAGTTCCACCACCCGCGTCACGAAAGGCGTTTTAAATCCAAACCCTTCGATCTTCACGTCCGGTGAAACTTTCCCGAGCGTGACAAGAATGCCGCGTGAACCGGGTGGGACAACGTACGTCGCCGATGCGCCCACGATCACAAGAACGAGGACCAACACCGCGACACCGATCAATCTGGATAAACCTTGAGGAGACATGATTTGTTAAAAATTCAGCTGTGAAAGTGCGGCAACAACCGGTTTACACCAACAATAAAAAACCGCGTAGATTGTAACTGGTCCCCATTACAGTCCGCAGTTCAATTTCCTTTCTTGCCAAAAACTGGCCCGGTTGCCAACGTCCGCGCGCATGGAATCGTCGCAGTTGCAGCAATATATACCGATCCTGATTCTGGGTCTGGTCGCCGTGGCATTTGCCGGCGGCACGTTGATTGTGTCGGTGTTGCTCGGGAAAAAAGGCCGCGACAACAAGACGAAAGATTCGGCCTACGAATGCGGCATGCTCCCGATCGGTGAAGGCAACGCGCGCCTCTCGGTGAAATTCTACCTCGTGGCGATGCTGTTCATCCTCTTCGATATCGAGGTCATTTTTATGTTCCCCTGGGCGGTGGTTTATAAATCCATGCTCGCGGACCCCACCATGTCCAACACCATTTTCTTCAGCATGATTTCGTTCATGGGCATTCTGGTCGTGGGTTACATTTACGCGCTGAAGAAACGCGCGTTCGACTGGAAAAACTGATTCCTGCTGACGAAACGCCCCGGGCCTTCTATAAACCCGCATGGCCTTTTCCGATCTCCCGCAACTCGCCGCCCCCATCTCGCTGTTGCAACGGAGCCTCTCCCGCAAACGCCTCGGTCACGCCTATCTTTTTTCCGGCGACACCGTCGATGACTTGGAATTGCTCGCGCGAAACCTCGCCAAGACGCTCAATTGCGAACGGCACGCGGACGGTTTCCCGGAAGAGCCCGCCCCCTGCGACACCTGCCTGAGCTGCCGCAAGATCGACCACGACAACCACGGCGACGTCCGGTGGATTCGTCCCGAATCCAAGACGCGGATCATCTCGGTTGAACAGGTTCGCAACCTGATGCAAAGCGTGAACCTGAAGCCGACCGAAGCCCGGTTCAAGGTCGTGACCCTCGTCAGCGCCGACCGGCTGAACGTGCAGGCCGCCAACGCCTTTCTGAAAACCTTGGAAGAACCCCCGGCGAGTACCGTGTTCATCCTGTTGTCCACCGACAAACAACGGATGCTCGAAACCATTCTCTCTCGCTGCCTTCACCTTCACTGTGGCGGCGGGACCGTCAAGATTCCCGACGAATTGGCGGAGTGGGTCGGGCAGTTTTCCGAACAGGCGGCGGACAAATCGTCGGGCTTGTTCGGGCGTTATCGGCTGTTGGACCAATTGCTTCAACAGCTCGCCGCGATCAAAAAGAACGTCGAGGAAACGATGTCCGCCCGGTCGCCGATCGAACGTTACGATGACGCCGACCCGAAATTGATCGAACGCTGGAAGGACGAACTTGCCGCTTCGATCGAGGCCGAATACCGGCGTCAACGCGGGGAAATGCTCGGAGTCCTCCAGCTTTGGTTCCGCGATGTCTGGCTGTCCGTCCGCCAGTCATTCAGCCCGGAGCTCGCCGCATTTCCCAATCTGACCGCCTCGACCGAAGCCGTTGCCGCCCGTCTCGACGCGCCCAAAGCCACCCGCAATCTTGAAGTTCTGGAATCCACCCAGCGACTGCTCTTCACCAATGTCCAGGAAGCACTCGCGCTGGAAATCGGCCTTTTGAAACTGAGCCTCTGAATTTTGCCAACCACCTGATTCCGTGGCCGCACCCGCCCAATCCAAAGCCGACCCGCCGGTTGGAAATTATGCCCGCATCGTCTGCCTGTTGATCGGGGCCTGGCTGGGGATCGCCCTGCTGAAGTTTGGAAATCCCGTCGTGTTCGAAGGGATGTTTCCGCCGCCGAAGGATTTCACTCAGATACTCTATCTTCAGTGGCCAGCGAAATGGGGATTCGCGGGAGTCGCGATTCTGGCGCTGCTGGCCATCCCGCTATTTCGCTTCCCCAAGAAAGTTCCAAAGTGGATCGTGCTGCTGCCGGCAATCTGGTTGGTCTGGCAATGGGTCGCCACTTTCGATTCCATCCAGCCCCAACTTTCCCGGCTCACCGCGCTGCATTTCACATTTGTCGTGGCGTTCTTTTACTTGGGCCTCCTCGCGACTTCCGGTGTCGGCCGGTCATTGTTCATTTGGATCGGGATCGGCGTGGGATTTCTTCTGGTGCTTTCCTCAGGATTCAACCAGCAGTTCGGCGAACTCGAAGCAACCGCTGAGTTTTACGAAAAACTCAGCCGGGGCGAACATCCGCCGGAAATCCAGCAGGAATATGATACGCCGCGATTTCGCGCGATGTGGGACACGCCGCTGTTCCGGCACAAGGTCCAGAGCAAGCGGGTTTACTCGACTCTTTTTTATCCGAACACATTGGCCGGGGTGCTGATTCTATTGACGCCCGGATTGCTCGCTGCCACGTGGTTCGGCCTGAAAGACGCGTCGTCGCTTTCCCGAAAAATCCTGCCGACGTTACTGGGCATCGGTTCCGTGCTTTGCCTGATCTGGTCGGGATCGAAAGCGGGCTGGCTGGTCGCAATGATCGTTGTCGCGTTGGTTCTTCTCCGATCTTCGATACCTCCCAAATGGCGAAAACACGTGATCATCGGTTTTGCCGTTCTGGGGCTCGCCGTGCTGGTCGGCCGGAATCTGGAATACTTCCGGAAAGGGGCGAAAAGTGTTGGAGCGCGGACCGGTTATTGGATTGCGGCGGGGCAGACGTTTCTGGACAACCCGGTCACCGGAGCGGGGCCCGGAACTTTCGGCATCTACTACGCCAAGCTGAAGCCCGACGACGCCGAAATGGCCCGGCTGGCTCACAACGACTACGTTCAACAAGCGTCGGATTCGGGTGCGGTCGGATTCCTTGCCTATCTGGTTTTCATCATCGGCTCGCTCGTGCTGCTGTACCGGTCGTCGGCGATTCAACGTCAGCCGATCGCGTTTTTCATTTGGGTCGGTCTGCTGGGTTGGGGGCTTCAGAGCGCGACCGAGTTTGGGCTCTACATTCCGGCGATTGCCTGGCCCGCGTTTTTTCTGTTCGGCGTTCTCTGGCGCGAGTCCGCAAATGAAATCGACAGTCCGGAAACTTCCCGATAAGGTCCGCCGCCATGAACGTTCTGTTTCTCAACGGACCGAACCTAAATCTTCTCGGGACACGAGAGCCGGAAATCTACGGAACTCTCACTTTGGCGGACATTGAAACCACCGTTAGGGATAAAGCTGAGGCGATGGGGCTCAAAATTGACTTCCGCCAGAGCAACTCAGAATCTGAACTGGTCACATGGATTCAAGAATCCCGTGGAAACTATAGCGTTACCGTAATCAACGCGGCCGCGTTTACCCACACTTCAGTCGCCATTCGTGATGCCATTTCCGCGTGTGGCGTTCCGGCGATTGAAATTCATCTCTCAAATACCCATGCCCGCGAAGCGTTCCGCCATCATTCTTACCTGAGCCCGGTCTGCAAGGGTGTGATCGCCGGTTTCGGGATGAGCAGCTATTTGATGGCTTTGGATGCTGCCGTTACCGTTATCGAAAAAAATTGAAGGTTCGTTGGTTTGCCTGATTTTGAGCGTTTTATGGCCAGTTCAGCCCGCTGTTTAATGGATTTCACAGAATTATTACCTGTTGACGACCGAAAACAGATTGCTAGGCTTCGCGCCGATCTCGGATCCGGTAAACAGCAGAGTCGACCTTCGGCCTCTGCTTTTTTACTTGAGTGCGTGAATGCGGATTTCCGTTTCCAGGTCGCGTTGAATTAACCCGGAATCGTTTGTGGATTTAAAAGACATCAAGTCAATCATCGACCTCATGAAGAAGAACTCCATCTCGGAGTTTGAACTTGAGAAGGACAATTTCAAGATCCGGCTGCGGCGCGGCCATGAAGGTGGCGGCGTGCAGATGCTGCCGGACGACTACGTCCTCCCGGGGTCTCCGCAGATGCATGCGCTCCCGGCTTCGGCTCACGCGGTTCCGGCCCCTGCCGCTCCCTCCGGAATCGAAATCAAGTCACCCATGATCGGGACGTTTTATCGGGCGCCTTCGCCCGAAGCGAGCAACTACGTGGAGGTCGGCACTGAGGTCGAGCCGGACACGGTGGTCTGCATCATCGAGGCCATGAAAGTCATGAACGAGATCAAGGCCGAGGTGCGCGGGGTTATCACCCAAGCGTGCGCAGACAATGCCAAGCCGGTTGAGTTCAACCAGCCCCTGTTCAAGGTCAGCCCGCATTGACCCGTTCGGGACCTGCCAACCGGTCCCATCCCAGATTTTCTTTCGTCATGTTTGAAAAAATTCTCGTTGCCAATCGCGGCGAAATTGCCGTTCGCATCATCCGCGCCTGCAAGGAATTGAACATCAAGTCCGTGGCCGTGTATTCGGAAGCGGACGCCAATTCCATGCACGCTCAGATGGCGGACGAGGCGATTTGCATCGGTGCCGCCGCCAGCAGCGAAAGCTATCTGCGCATCGACCGGATCATCAGCGCGGCGGAAATCGCCGACGTTGACGCAATCCATCCGGGTTACGGCTTCCTTTCAGAAAACGCCCATTTTTCCGACGTCTGCGAGAGCTGTAACATCCGGTTCATAGGCCCCAGCTCAAAGGCGATGAACCTGCTCGAAGACAAGGCCGTCAGCCGTGAACTCGCCAAGAAGGCGGGGGTGCCGCTGCCTCCCGGCTCAGACGGCCTGATCGACGACGAACAATCCGCTCTCACGACGGCCAAACGCATCGGTTACCCGATCATGATCAAGGCGGTTGCCGGTGGCGGCGGTCGCGGAATGCGGGTCGCCCACAACGACATCTCGTTGATCAAGGGTTACCACACCGCGCGAAACGAGGCGGAAAAAGCCTTCGGCAATTCCGGTGTCTACATCGAGAAATACATCGAGAGCCCCCACCACATCGAATTCCAGATTCTCGGGGACAACCGCGGAAACATCATCCACTTGGGCGAGCGGGATTGTTCGATCCAACGCCGCAACCAGAAGCTCATCGAGGAAACCCCTTCTCCGTTGCTGGAAGGCAAGTTCAAGCACTTGCGCAAGACCATGGGCAAGGCGGCGATCAAGATTGCCGAAGCGGCGCATTACACCAACGCCGGCACGGTAGAATTCATTGTCGATGACAAGGGTAATTATTACTTCCTCGAGGTGAACAAACGGATTCAGGTGGAACATCCGATCACCGAGGAAGTCACCGGCATCGATCTGGTCAAACAGCAGATCATGATCGCGATGGGCGAGCCGCTGAAGATTTCGCAGAGCGACATCCAGATCAAGGGTCACTCCATCGAGTGCCGGATCAATGCCGAAGATCCGTTTGGAGATTTCCGCCCGAGCCCGGGCCGCATCGAGATGTACTACGCGCCGGGCGGTCGCGGCGTTCGTGTCGACAGTCACGCCTACGCCGGTTACACCGTGCCGCCGCATTATGACTCGATGATCGGTAAACTCATCACCACCGGAAAAGACCGGCGTGAAGCGATAGACCTGATGAACCGCGCCCTCGGCGAATACATGATCACCGGCGTGAAAACTACGATCCCGTTCCAGCAGGCGATCATGCAGGATCCGAATTTTCGGCGCGGTGTCTATTCCACGAACTTCGTTGAGCAGCTCCTGACCGGTGCCCGCCGCGAGTTGATCGAAGAAAAGGCCTGATCAGCCCCGCGTCCCGGGCATTTCTCCCGGAATATCCCGCAAATCGCCCCCTCCTCCAAACCTTGCCTCCGCGCAAGTCAGTTGCTACGTTCCGCGCTCTTTAGTCATGGCTACTGATTACAAAAACACACTGAATCTGCCCCGGACCGATTTCGCGATGCGCGCGGACCTCGTCAAACGCGAACCCCAACGTCTCGCGAAATGGGAAGCGGACGACCTGTACGGAAAGATTCAGGCAGCTCGTGCCGGTGCCGAAAAATTCATTCTTCACGACGGCCCACCGTTTGCGAACGGCGACGTCCACATCGGTACCGCGCTGAACAAGATTCTCAAGGACATCATCCTCAAGTACCAGACGATCCGGGGCAAGGCCACGCCGTACGTCCCTGGCTGGGATTGCCACGGACTGCCGATTGAATTCAAGGTGACGCAGGAGATGCGGAAGAAAGGCAATACGGAGGCTGATGCTGCAACAATCCGCACAGCATGCGACGCCTACGCTCGAAAGTTCATCGATTTGCAGCGCGTGCAATTCAAACGGCTCGGCGTGCTCGGTGAGTGGGACAAACCCTACCTGACGCTGGATAAGAAATACGAAGCGGAGGAGTTGCGCTTATTCGCCGACATCGTCGACAAGGGGTTTGTCTATCGCGGCAAAAAACCCGTCTACTGGAGCATCCCGGCCCGGACCGCGCTGGCCGAGGCGGAGGTCGAATACAAGGACCATGTCAGCAACAGTATTTTCGTGAAGTTTCCGATCGTCGGTCAGCCCGGCGTCTCGATCGTGATCTGGACAACAACCCCTTGGACGCTCCCCGCCAACCTCGCGGTCGCCTACAATTCGAGATTCAATTACACAATGGTCCGCGTCGAGAACGAGGTTTTCATCGTCTCCACGATGTTGTTGGACAAAGTGGCTGCAACGGCCGGCTGGAGTCATTTCGAGATCGTTCGGACAGTCGGTGCGGACGAACTGGCCCAGTTCGAGTACCAACATCCGTTCTGCGATCGAACCGGCAAACTATTTCCCGGCGACAGCTTCGTTACCAACGACACTGGCTCTGGGTTTGTCCACATCGCGCCGGGTCACGGGCAGGAGGATTATCAAATCGGGCTGGCCAACGGATTGCCGGTATATTCGCCGGTTGATGACGAAGGTCGGCTCGCTCATACGGACGACCTGCCGGTGGAGCAACAAATGGGTCCGGAACTCGTCGGCAAATCCGTTCTCGAAAAGAACGGCAAAAGCGACGCCAACGAGGCCGTGCTGGACGTGCTCCGCGAAAAGAACGCGTTGATCCATCGCGAAGACTACACGCACAGCTATCCGCATTGTTGGCGCAGCAAAACACCGGTTATCTTTCGAGCGATGGACCAGTGGTTTGTGCGAATCGACCATCATGCGGAACAAAAATCCAACCCGTCCCCGGACGCGTCCGACAACGGACAAGTTGCCGGCCCGACATTTCGCCAGCAAGCGATCGAGACTATTGACAAGGTGAACTGGATTCCCGGATGGGGCATCAAACGCATCCGCAGTGCGGTCGAGTCCCGACCTGACTGGTGCATTTCGCGCCAACGCACGTGGGGCGTGCCGATCCCGGCATTCTACGATGCCGACAACAATCCGATTCTCGATCCGCGCGTCATTCGCAAGGTGGCAAACGTGGTTGGGGAACACGGTTCAAATATTTGGTTTGAAAAAAGTGCGGAGGAGCTTTGGGAAAAGGTTCGCCCGGAAGATTGGACCGGGCCCGAAGCACATTCAAAATCAACGGACACGCTGGATGTCTGGATCGACTCAGGATCATCCTCCCGCGCCGTCACAGCCAAACGAAAAGAGCTCCACCGGTCCGACCAGCCGTTCGCTCCGGCGTTCCAAGCCGACATGTATCTGGAAGGCAGTGATCAGCACCGAGGTTGGTTTCAGTCGTCACTATTGCTCTCGCTCGCAGGCAATGGCGCCGCACCTTATAAGACAGTACTGACCCACGGGTTCATGGTTGACGCGGACAAGGAAAAAATCTCAAAAAGCAAGCAAGGCGCCTACGAAAAACCACAGACTGCGGAAGCTTACGTGAAAAACTACGGTGCCGACGTGGTGCGCTTGTGGGTTGCTTCCCAGGATTTCCGCAACGACATCATTGTCAGCGACGAACGAATCAAGACGGTCAGCGAAACCTACCGGGGTTTCCGCAATTCGCTGCGTTACCAACTCTCCAATCTCTACGATTTTGATCCGGCGAAACACGCCGTCCCGGATGGGGAACTCACGTCGCTTGATCGCTGGATTCTTTGGAAGTTTTCCGAAGTTGAAAGAGAAGTTGTCGCCGCCTACGACAAGTTTGAGTTCCACATCGTTTACCAGAAACTGAGCCAGTTCGTCGCCGTCGAGTTGTCCGCGATGTATCACGATCTGGTGAAGGACCGGCTCTACACCGATCCGGCGAATTCTTCGCGACGGCGATCCACGCAGACGACGTTGCATCGGCTTGTCACTCAGCTGTGCCAGCTGCTTTCACCGATTCTCGTCTTCACCACGGACGAGGCCTGGGAGTTTATTCCTAGCATTCCGGTTCACTCACCGCACTTAAGTCAGTGGGTGCGCACTAGTTTTACTCCAGGACCAGAAGAAATCTTACTCTGGAATGAACTGTTCGCAACGCGCGAAACCGTCCTTGGACATTTAGAAGAAGCTCGAAAAAACAAAGTGATTGGAAAGTCGCTGGAAGCAAAAGTCCGATTTTCCGGATATACAAAACAGGCAATCTCTAGCTTGGAAAAGCATCTGACCGAGATTAAAGAACTGCTCAATGTTTCTCAGGTTGAAGTCGATAGTTCTGGCGCAGACAATCCCGATGCCGCACATGCATTCATTGTTGATGTGGTGAAGGCGGACGGCGAGAAATGCGCCCGCTGCTGGCACAGTGAAACGGACATCGGCAAGAATACGGATCACCCCACCATCTGCGGCCGCTGCGTTGAAGCCGTATCCGCGACCGCCGCCGGTTGAGTTCCCGGAACCGGCGTGACCCGGACTTTGGATGCGGAGCGCCGATCACCTGATCGGCCTGTTTGACGAGGGTTCGCGCTGATCAGGAGATCGGCGCTCCGTGTTGTTGCGCGTGACGAACTGGCAAATACCTGCCAATACTGGCTCATGAAAACTCTCCCCCCGACCCAAGTTCGAGACCACCTCGAAGAGTTGCCCGGCTGGCGCAAGCGCGGCGTCAGCATCCGGCGGACATTTGAGCTGACCGATTTCGTCAAGGCGGTGAAGTTCGTGAATCAGGTCGCGAAACTGGCCGAGAAAGCCAACCACCATCCCGACATCGACATCCGCTGGAACAAGGTCACGCTGACACTCTCCACCCACAGCGAAGGCGGCCTGACGGGAAAAGATTTTGCGCTGGCCGCCAAGATTGACCGGGCGTTCACCAGGTCCGTTGCCAAAGAAAACCGATAAAGTTTCGGAGGAGCTCACGGAAGATTTATCCTGTTTGCTGAGGAAAAACTGTGTCTCCGATTCTGTTCACAGTCGGCGCGAGAATGGGACACTGCACTGTGAGTAACTTCTCATCCGGCAGCCAGCCAGACGGTTAAGACGCATTTTCAACCCACCATATAAGTTTTTTTGCCCGTTGTCATTTAGTGGAACTGCGGATGCTAAATGACAGCCGCGAAAGGCAAAAACAGTATGGCCAGTGCAACCAATCCCTTCACAGAAACCCGCTCAAAGCGATCCGCGATCCGCTGTAGCGCGTTGCTGAACTGGCCGAAGGAAAGGCTCCCGCAACTCTGGCAGCGGTTCATTCAGGATGTGCGCGGACCGTCAAAACCCTACTGCCCGGACTGCGGCCGCGCGATGATTCTGCGGAAGGTCAAATACGGTGTGGATGTGGGAAAAGAGTTTTGGGACTGCAGCAACTACCTGCGCTGCTCGCGCAAGATGGATTCGGACACCGCCATGATACGGATGAACAAATCGCCCTTCAGCACATGAGAATTTGAAAAGGGTCAGCACTGGATCAACATGAACTATATATTAACATAAAATTCAGTTGCTTGACTCTTTTCGCTTTGGACAGGCCCGTCACGTTGACGGGCCTGTTTGCGTTTCCTGACCGACGGAGATTTCGCTCATTCCTTCGCCACCAGCAAACCGGCCGGAACGAAATCGTTTGCCAGAGAATTCCACGCGGCCCGGGCATTCCGCACGACCAGATCCATTTCGTGCTGCAACGGCTGGTTGAGATTGGTCGCCACGCGAAACAGGCTGCCGCCGCTTGTGACTCTGGCAGTCATTTCGATCCATTCCGGAGCTGGTCGTTGTCTTGAGATCACAACTTGTTCCCGGGGTGGCGTCGAATTGTAATTGATCGCGACCAACGTCAACGCCAGGGCAACCGCCGCAAACGCGCCAACGCCGATCCAGCGGGGGCTGGCCGGGCTCGAGGGAACGCATTCTTCGCGGGCGATCGCATTGAGAATCCGGTTTTTCAAGAACGGCGATGGCGCGGCGTTTTCCTCGACAGCCGCGCTCAGCCGTTCGTGAACATTCGCCTGGTCACGGTGAAATGACTCGCACCAGGCGCACGCTTTTACGTGGGCCTCCACCTGCGCGGGAAGCGGCTGGCCCTCGTCAAGGAGACGGTGAATTTGGAATTGGTACCATCGGCATTTCATACTTCATCTCCGGGTTCAAATTTTCGTCGTTTCAAAATCTCCGCCATTCGCTTCCGTCCGCGATGCAACAACACCCGCACGCGGATTTTGTTTGTGCCCATCACCTTTGCCACTTCGCCGATCACGAATCCTTCCCCATATCGCAACCACAGCGCCTCGTACTGGTCGGGCTTGAGATTTCGCGCCAGAGTCCAGACGGATTCGGAGTGTTCGCGATCTTGCGCAGCCCGGGCCGGATTGTGATTCACCGGCTGGTCGTAGTCGCCCAATTCCTGGGTTGGCTTGGCCGCCCGCAGATGATTCAGCGCCGTCCGCCTCGCGATCGTGAACAGCCAGGCGGAAAACGCGTTCCCGGACCGGAAGCGGTGGATGTTCTTCCACACTTTCACAAACGTGTCCTGCGTGATGTCCTCGGCGTCCTGTGCCTGCCGCGTCATTCGCAAAACAAAATGGAACACCCGCTTCTCAAAATGCCCGATCAATTCACCGAACGCCCCGGCTTCACCGGCCTGGCATCCGGCCACCAGGCCGGCAATCTCCACAGGCTCCGATTGACGGCGGACGCTTGGGCCGGTTTTCTCTTCCGCCACCACCAGGCTGGGTAACTGTTCACTGGTCGAAATCACGCTTTGAACACAGGTAGTCGTCCAACCATCATTTTGAGTCCATCTGTTTCTGTTGCTTTTTTTCGATCTGCCTTACCGCTTCATCCAGCGGCACGACGAGCTCGAATTCCACCCGACGGCCATCGACTTTGACTTTGGATGCACGAACGATCTGCTGAAGCGCGGGCTCATCACCGAGTCCCAGCGTCGTCAGCGCCAGCAATCCCTGAATGACCTGCTGGATCTGCTGGGTGACCTCTTCGGAACGGGCGCGCAGGATCAGCTGGAACTTCAGATTCTGATTCTCCTCGCCCAACGCGATCCGACCGCCGTCCGCCAGTTTGAGCACCTGCGCCTGCGGCGGCATGTTCGCGCCCGCGCTGAACGACTCGGCGTAGGCCATGAGAAAAAATCCGCCGGAGAGTTTCGGATATTCGGTGAATGCAGTCGTGCCCGCCAAACTGCCGCCGCCGTCATTGAGAACCTTCACCGCTGCCTTGATCTGATTGGTCGACCGACCGAGGATCAGACCCTTGCCCGCGATCACGGCGGCGTGCATATCGTCGTCAATACTGTAGATCGGGTAGGGTTTGGCCTGTATCTGGGTGATGTTTCCCTCTCCCTCCTTGGTCGCCTCCGCCTGCTGGATCAGAAACGCGTTGGCAATCTGCTCGATCTCGGGATTGCCCTTCCAGAGCAGAATCCCCTTCCCCTCGCTGCCGGATTCATAGTCCGCGCCGTAAATGGTGATCGAATGAGTGCCGCGAATGATGCCCGGCAAGTCCAGATTCGCCTTTTCCTGAACGGCTTTCGCCTGCTCCTGCACCACGCCCGCCATGATTCCCTCGCCGATCTTCGATTTGCGAAGGGCGTCCACGTCGAGGTGGAGTACCCACTTGGAATTCGCCGGCACCGAACTGCGTTGCAAGGTCTCAGCCGGGGAGCAAACCACCGACAGCAGGAGGGCTCCCCCGATTAAATACTTCAAATTTGGTAGCTGCATAACTTTCTGTTTCAAATCTTGTTACCTCTTATTCACGGACAAGCCGAGAGACGTTACATAAAAAAACGCCGCCAGCCGGAAATGGCGATCCCGCCACCTCTCGCGCAGTTTCGTCCGGTGGAAAACGTTTCGACATCTTCAGCTTTAAGCATTAAGACCTTTCGTGTCCATGGCTGCTGTCAGCACCAAACCCAAACGTATTCTGTTCGTTGACGATGAACCGGCTTTTTTAGAGACGCTCGCGACCGTCATCGAACAGACCAGCGACGAATTATGGGAACCGTTTTTCGCGGAATCTGCCGGAAAAGCATTGTCACTCCTGCAGGATCAGCCGGTCGACATGGTGGTGCTCGATGTCGAGATGCCGGTGATCGACGGCCTGCAATTTCTTTCTCTCGTCCACCGCAAACATCCCAACCTCACGAAGGTGGTTCTTACCGGTTACGCGACTGACCAGCACCGGGCCGCGTGCCTGAGCGGCGGGGCTGAACTCTTCCTGGAAAAACCGCGCACGGCCGAAGATCTGCGGAGCATTCTCGCCACCCTCCACGAACTCGCGCGTTGGCAGCCTGAAGACGGTTTTCGCGGCGTGCTGCGACGGGTCGGGCTTCAGGACATCATTCAAATGGAATGTCTGAGTCGGCACTCAGTGGTGCTTTACGTCAACGCCGAATCCGCGCACGGCGAAGTGTTCATCCGCGACGGCAGCATCATCCACGCGCAGACAGGCGATCTCATCGGCGAACCCGCGTTCAACCGCATTCTCGCGCTGAAAGGCGGCGAATTCGATCTGCGCGCCTTCGAGGAACCCGGCCAGGAAAGCATCGAAGGCCAGTGGGAATTTCTGTTGATGGAAGCCGCCCGGCAACTGGACGAAGAAACTGAATCCGCTGCCAAGAAACCCAACGAGGACGACGGCAAGGAGATTTCTTTGGATTCGCTGCCGGACATGTTCCTCTCACAGAAAAAACCGGTTGATCCGGAAGCCATCGTGGCCCAGGTCGGCGAACCGGTTGAAGGCCTGCCGATCTCGCCGGTCGAGGACGAGAAGCCAAACCGCGTTGACGAGATCGTGGTCTGCTCGCCACAAGGTGATGTCATTTACGAGTGGCAGAGCGTGGATACGGAAAAGCGGATCAGCTTCCTCGAGTTTCTTTCGCAGAAGAGCCAGCAGATGGGCAGCAAATTGAACTTCGGAAAATTTGACCGACTGGAAATTCTGACTGCCAAATCGAAGATTGTTGCGCAACTCCAGCCTGACTGCGGCGTGTTGATCCGCACGAGCAAACAGGAATCCGCAGACGATGGCGCACCCGGCCTACGGATGGCTTCATGAGCGCCGCGATCCAGAACCTCCTTGATCAGGCAGTCCGCTTTCCCGGCCTGCTGGCGGCGGGCGTCTTCGCGGAAAACCAGCGTCTCGTATCGCGAAATCAGGAGGCAGCGATGACCGAGGTCGAACTCGGAAAAGTCTGGCGGCACTTGTCCGATGCGATGGACGTCTCGCAGCACCACCGGATGCCGGCCGCGCAAATGCGCTGGATCTTCGAGCGCGTTCTGGTTTATTGCGTGAAGCGAAACGATGGTCTGCTGTTGGGCCTGATATTCAGCCGCGAGTCCGCGCCGCAGCTGAGTCAGGAAGGGCTTGAGACGCTGTTCAACGAGTTCAGGAAACTGCGCGACGCATGAGCCTGCGATTGAACAAACGCGCCAGATCGGGTTTTAGTTGTCGCCAGCTGTCGCGGATTCGGACACGTTGTGGCTGAGTTGGTTGTGATAAATAGTCGGGAACCGGTGCCCGTGACCGGTCGATGACAGCCAAAAGCCCTTTTGCCGGGAGTGGCGGGTCATCTGCTAAAGCGGCGGATTCGTTGCACGGGAACAATGACAACAACGGAAGCCCGTTGATGCAGGAGGGATTTCTCCCGCTGTTTATTTGCAGCCGACAATGATGAACCGTAAACTGGCCCGGAACGTTTGGAGTCCGGACCGTTACTGAGTGCTCATGGAACACCAGAAGAAGCGCATTTTATTTGTCAGCGGTGTCACCCCCGAAGTGGCGAATCTCAAGCTTGAGTTCTCCGCGCGCAACGGCCATTGGGACGCCTATAACGCGGAATCAGGTCTCGATGCTCTGGACTACATCGCGGAGGTCGAATGCCAGGCCGTCGTTGCGGATCTCCGGCTCGAAGACATGACCGGCGTGCAGGTGCTCAATCAGGTGGCCAAGCACCAGATTCGCGCCCAACGAATCCTGCTGGTCGATCCGGGTGATCTGAATTCGCTGCTGCGTTGCGTCGGCGGAGTGCATCAATTTCTCATCAAACCCTGCCTGGCGAAACGCCTCGAACTCGTCCTGGAACGAATGCAGAAAATGGACGTGTTCCTGCCGTCGCTCCGCGTTCATGAACTGGTGGGGCGTCTCCCAAAAATGCCAAGCCCGCCCAGCAGCTACAACGAGCTCTTCGACGAATTGAAAACGGGGTCACCGAAACGGGAACGAGTCGCGCGGTTGTTGCAGGAAGATCCGGTCATGACGGCCAAGCTTCTGCAGTTGGTGAATTCTTCGGCTTACGGTGACCCGGTTGATTATTCGGATCCGATGGCCGCCTTTTCCGGCCAGGGTACCGACACCCTCAAGGAGCTGATCGAACTCTCCCACAAATATTCCCACTTCAATGCGACCCAAAGTTCGGGCTTCTCACCCCACTCGCTCTGGGAACATTCGCGGCAGGTCAGCCGGCTGGCCGGCTGGATCGTTGAAGCCGAGGAAAGCAACGAAGCGGACGAAGACGCGAAACAACTCGCGGTCACCGCCGGATTGCTGCACGACATCGGGAAGGTCGCCCTGGCCGCCAATCTGCCGCGCCAGTTCAACGAAGCCCAGTTCCACGCGCGCGCCAGCAAGGTGCCCTTCTGGCAAGCCGAGCAGCAGACGCTCGGAGCCACGCATTCCGAAGTCGGCGGTTGGATGATGTGTACCTGGGGGCTGCCCCTGCCGGTCGTTGAAGCGGTCACGCTGCATCACCATCCGTCGCGTCAGCCGGGTCGCAAATTCTCCGCCCTCACAGCCGTTCATTTTGCCAACGCCTTCTCCCACGCCGAGACGATGGATCAACTGCCCGCGCTGGTCGAGACGAGTTACGTGGACGCCCTGAGAATCCGTCACCGGGTGCCGATGTGGTGGGACTACTGTCAGAAAAAACTCAAGGAAGAAAACGCCTCGCCCGTCGCGGCGTGACCGGATCCGACCGTCAACAGCGTTATGCTCGACAACAAATCAAAACGCGCCGCCGGGATGCAGTCCATGGAAATCATGGGCGCGCTGACGATACGGCTGATTCACGATCTGACCAATCACCTTACCATTCTCGCGGGCAACGCGCAGGTGCTCGAAATGGTGCAGAACAATCCGGAGCGCCTGAAGAAGGTCGTCGAACGCATCCGCAATTCCTCGGAGGCCGCCGGGGCTTTGATCGACCGCTTCGCCAAATTCCGCCATCAGCTGAATTTCAAATCAGCGCCGACCACGATCGACGACTGCCTGCGTGACCTCGACACGTTAAACCCACTGTCCAGCGGCTGGACAGTACACACGTCCGGCGAGCTGTCTGGACGCATTGAAATGGAATCGCGCTGGCTCGCATTCGCGATTTGGGAAACGGCCATCCTTTCAAATTCGCCCAAGGGAAAAGTGCAGCTCTCGCAGGGCGGATTTCCCGAAGACTGGAACGCCCCCGGCCACGTGCCGATGCAGATGCGCAAGGAACGCCTGTTCCGCTGCGAGCTGGTCTGGCGATCCCCCGAGCTCTGGCTTGACGAGAAAGAGGCAGCCAAACCGATGGAGCTGAACCTCGCGACCGTTTATGAACTGGTCAAGATGGTCAGCGGCTGGGTTCACTACCAGTTTCTTCCCGCCGGTGAACACCGCTTCAACATGTTCATCCCGCTCCTGTTGCCGGGTGCGTGAACGTGGATAAACGCCGGCCGCAAAAAAGCTTCACCGCCCCGGCATGAGACCGGGCAGACCGCCGCCCATCTTCTTCATCATCTTCGAAAACTTGCCCATCTTCTTCATCATCTGCTGCATCTGACCGAAGCGGTTCAGCAACGTGTTCAACTCGTTCACCTGCACTCCGCTTCCTTTGGCAATGCGTTTGCGGCGGCTCGCGTTCAGAATCTGCGGATGTCGTCGTTCCTTCAGCGTCATGCCGCAGATCATCGCTTCAAAACGCTTGAATTCCTTTTCCGATTTTGACATGTCCGCACCCTTCAACATGTCTGCTCCGCCCGGCAGCATTCCGACGATCTGATCAAGCGGGCCGAGCTTTTTCATCTGGCGCAGCTGATCGAGAAAATCTTCCAGAGTAAACTCGCCCCTGCGCATCTTCTCCTCGAGCTTCTTCGCGTCCTCAAGATCCACGGCTTCCGTCGCGCGTTCGACGAGACTGACGACGTCGCCCATACCGAGAATCCGTGACGCCATCCGCTCAGGATGGAACGGCTCGAAGTCCTCCAGCTTTTCGCCGACACCGACGAACTTGATGGGTTTGCCGGTGACGGATTTCAAACTAAGCGCTGCACCACCGCGGGCGTCCCCATCGAGCTTGGTCAGTACCGCGCCGGTGATGTTCAGCGCGTCATCAAAATGTTTGGCGACATTGACCGCTTCCTGACCGGTTGCGGAATCGAGCACCAGCAATGTTTCCGTCGGTTTGATCAGATCGCGCAAGTCAACGAGTTCCTGCACCAGCGCCTCGTCGATTTGCAACCGGCCCGCAGTATCAAAAATGACCACGGCACTGCCCAGCCGACGCGCTTCCGTCAAAGCGAACTTCGCGATCTTCTGAACATCCTTCTCACCGCGTTGAACAACAACCGGAATGCCGAGCTGTTTACCGAGCACCTCGAGCTGATCCATCGCCGCCGGACGATACACGTCCGCCGCCACGAGCAACGGTGAGCGGCCCTGTTTGTGGAGCAGCTTGGCGAGCTTGCCGGAAGTCGTGGTTTTGCCCGCGCCATGCAAACCGCACATTAGGATGCAGCTGGGTTGGCCGCCGAGATTAAGTTCGGCATTCGTGGAGCCGAGCAGTTCGACCAGTTCGTCGTGGATGATCTTGATGATCTGCTGACCGGGCTGGACGCTGCGAACGACTTCCGCGCCGAGGGCCTTCTGCTTGACGTTCTCGATGAATTCCTTGGTGACCTTGAAATTGACGTCGGCTTCCAGCAGGGCCATCCGCACCTCGCGAAGGGAGTCCGTAATGTTTTCTTCCGAGATTTTGCCCAGGCCGCGCAGGTTCTTGAATGCCTGCTGAAGTTTGCCGCTTAACGAGTCGAACATGGGCGGGAGGCTAGTGAAGCGGAGGTGGGTTGACAAGCATCTGCGCGTTTGGTTTAGTCCCCGCCTCTCGGGACCCGGGTGGTAGGATACCCAAGTGGCCAACGGGGGCAGACTGTAAATCTGCTGGCTTATGCCTTCGCGTGTTCGAATCACGCTCCTACCACCATTTCTTTTCTACGATTTTCAGCCTTTAAGCACGTTTGAGCACGTTATTGTCTGTGCCCAGCATCACCCATTCCCGCCAGTAATATCTCAAAAACGTGGCCCTCAAGCGGCACTCGGGTCAGCGCGGCAAAGAACTCCCTCCGCTCGTCGGCATCAGTTCATTCAACGGCCAGGACCGCTTTCCTTATTGCTGGGTCCGACATACAAATTCACATTCTCGCGTGTCTTTTCTGTTTTAGATGACCGCATGCCCGCGCCCAACTGTGCGAACATCCCAGTTGCCCTTGTTTCCACCCAGCTCGTTGAGGCCGGGGTCGACATCAGTTTCCCCGTCGTGTACCGGGCGGAATGCGGGCTGGACTCGTTCGCTCAAGCGGCAGGTCGCTGCAATCGCAACGGCGAGCTCGGTCCCGCCAAAGGCAACGTGTTTCTATTCTCGCCGAAGGATCATCCAATCCCGAAAGGCCTCGCCGACCTCGTCGCGAAAGCTGCCGTCACCCGCACCCAGATCACTCCAAATTTCGTTGAAGAGGAACTGCTCTCCCTCCCGGCCATCCGGTCCTATTTTGAACACGCCATCTGGCAGGCCGGGTTGACGACGGAGCAGTGGGACAAACACCACATCGTCTCCGGAGACATGGCCTGCTTTGACCCCAAGTCACAAAGTGTTCATGCGTATTCCTTCAAAACCGCAGCGATGCGATTCCGGCTCATCGACTCGGACACACATGCTGTGTTCATTCCCTGGGGGCCTAAGGGCAAGGCGATTGAGAAAGAGATTCGGGACCTCAGGAAACAAAACCGAATGCCCAATCGAAGCCACTACCGTCGGGTCCAGCAGTTCACCGTTCAGGTCTACGACAACGAATGGCGGGGCATGCAGAATCGCATCGAGTTGCTGTATGATGGGGCAATTGCCGTTTTGGTCCATCCTGAGAACGGTTACCAACGAGACACAGGCCTTAAACGTCCCGATGCTCCCGACGACCCAAAAGCATTTTGCCTGTGATCAATATTTTCAAAAGAGCCAAAAACTGATTAGCCATGTCCTACGGAATCAAACTCCACATCAGCGGCGACTTCGCCTGCTTCACCCGCCCCGAAATGAAGGTCGAGCGCGTTTCCTACGACGTCATCACCCCGTCCGCCGCACGCGGCATTCTCGAGGCCATCTACTGGAAGCCCCAGATTCGTTGGATCATCGATCGTATCCACGTCCTCAAGCCGATCCGTTTCACCAACATCCGTCGCAACGAGGTGGGTTCCAAAGCTGCCGCTCCCACCGCAGCCGCGATGAAAGGTGAAACCGTTCCCGCCGCCGGCATCATCATCGAAGATCAGCGCCAACAGAGAGCCTCGACGCTGCTTCGCGATGTCGCCTACGTCATCGAAGCACACTTCGAAATCCACGACTTCCGTTTTGAAAAAGGCGGCCCGGAACTTCCCGCGAAAGACTGCGAAGGCAAGCACCTCGACATGTTCAACCGCAGGGCTCGCAGCGGACAATGCTTCCACCAACCCTGCCTTGGAACTCGCGAATTCCCGGCCCGCTTCCGGCTTGTCGAACCCGATGATCCCATTCCTCCAACCGAGCTTCCTCCAGAACAACTCAACAAGGAACTCGGCTGGATGCTCCACGACATCGCCTATCTCCCCGCCGACAAGAAGGCCAAGGACAGCTTTCTGACCGGGCGAGGGAAACGTGTCCGCACCGAACCCCGCTTCTTCAACGCGAAGCTGGAAAACGGAGTGATCGAAGTTCCTCCCTTGAATGCTACGACCGCCTGATTTGCCATGATTCTTCAATCCTTGTATCAACTTTACGGACGTCTGGCGGCAGATCCGAAAAACGGCCTGCCAACTCCCGGGTACAGCCTTCAGAACGTCAGCTTCTGTGTTGTCATCAAAGCCGATGGCACGCTTGTCGAAATCCAACCGTGTCGCACGGAAATCATCGAGGTTGGAAAAAGTGGCAAAGAAAAGAAAACCATCCGCCCACTTTCTCTGCTGGTTCCCGGTCAGGCGAAACCGCCCGGGCAAGGATTGAATCCCTGTTTTCTCTGGGACAACACCGGTTACATGCTTGGATTTAAACCGGACGATCCCAAAAAATCCGACGCAAAACGAGATAAAGAAAAGGCCCGCACCCTTGCCTCGTTCGAGGCGTTTAGAAAACGTCACTTGGAATGCGAATCATTGGTCGCAGATCCTGACTTTTCGTGCGTTTGCCGCTTTCTCGAATCCTGGTCTCCCACGGATGCTGAGAAGCATTCGGTTCTGAACGACATCTCAACGGGGTTTGGCGTGTTCCAAATTTCAGGCAACCTCAATTACGTTCACCAGAATCCGGCCATCAACCTCTGGTGGAATGAACAGAACTCTGTGGCGGGCGACGAGGAAACCAGTTTCTGTCTGGTGACGGGGAAGGTGTCGCCGCTCGCCATTACCCACGAACCGGCAATCAAAGGAGTGGCAGGGGCCCAAAGCTCGGGGGCGAAACTGGTCTCGTTCAACGAGCGAGCGTACGAATCGTATGGAAAGGAAGACGGCCGCAAGGTGGGACAAGGAAGAAACTCGCCCGTCTCTGAAGAAGCGGCTTTCGCCTATTGCAATGCACTTAACTGGCTCCTTGCCCGCAAGGAACGCCGCTTCCGAATCGGCGACTCTACTGCGCTCTTCTGGACCGAGCACAAGGCGCCGGTCGAAGCCATTTTCCCATGGATGATGTCCGGTGTGCCCGATGCTGAGGATGATACAACCAAGAAGCGCGTCCATGAAGTGCTCGAAAAGATTGCGCGCGGCACTCTGGGCAAAGATGAACTCGGCGACGCATCCGTCCGCTATTTCATCCTTGGACTTTCTCCCAACGCCTCGCGCCTCTCCGTCCGTTTCTGGCATACCGGCACCTTGGGCGAACTCGTTACCAAATTAAAAAAGCACTTCGATGACCTGCGACTGGTTCGCCAGTGGGACGAGACCAATTCAAAGAACCCTGATCCAATTGCGCCCAGCGCCTACCAACTACTCCGGCAGACCGCGCGCGACGCCGATGGGATTCCGCCTCTTTTGGCCGGCTCGCTGATGCGCTCCATTCTTCTCGGAACGCGCTACCCGGACACGCTCGTCAATGGAGTCATAAACCGAGTCCGTGTCGTTGAAAAGAATTCCAAGGGGGATGGTTCCCTCGACAACGTTTCCTACCTTCGTGCCGCCATTCTCAAAGCATGGCTCATTCGTAACCACCATCAAAACATCAGCATCATGTTAGACGAATCCAGCATCAATCCCGGCTATCGCCTCGGGCGGCTTTTTGCCGTTCTTGAAAAAACTCAGCAAGATGCCCTCCCGGGCATCAATGCCACCATTCGCGATCGTTTCTATTCAAGCGCATCAGCGACACCACGAGCAGTATTCGGACGCCTGCTTCGCATGTATCCGAATCACCTCGGAAAGGCCCAGTCTGAATGGGCGGCGAAAATCGGAAGCGAAAGCGCACTCAAACGAAGAAACGGAAGGGAGATCCTGTGCCAGAACATCCTCTCTGATCTAACAGATTTTCCAGGCCATCTCAACCTTCAGAACCAAGCACAATTCGCGCTGGGATATTACCATCAGCGCAAAGCTTTTTATCCCAGAAAACCAACGGACGAAGACGCCGCACCCATCAAACCGACCGAGCAAGCTATCGCCTAATCCTCAAACCCGACTATTCAAACCATCATGAAACATCGCTACGACTTCATCTATATCTTCGACGCGTCCGACGCCAACCCGAATGGCGACCCTGATGCAGGAAACCTTCCGCGCATCGACGCGGAATCCGGCCAAGGACTCATCACCGATGTCTGCCTCAAGCGGAAAGTCCGCAACTTCGTCGAAGTCGTCAAAAAGGACGCCCCAGGCCACGACATCTACGTGAAAGAAAAGGCCGTTCTCATCCGCGCCCACGAAAAAGCCTACCAAGCCATTAAGAAGGACGGCGAAGAACAAAGCGAGACCAAGGTGGGCAAACGAAAAGGCAGCGCAGACGAAGTCGAAGCAGCACGCCACTGGATGTGCCAGAACTTCTATGATGTCCGCACCTTCGGGGCGGTAATGAGCCTCGCCGTCAACTGCGGTCAGGTGCGCGGCCCCATCCAGCTTGCCTTCTCTCGTTCAATCGATCCCATCGTTGTCAGCGAACACGCGATCACCCGCATGGCAGTTGCCACGGAAAAGGAAGCCGAAGCCCAACAGGGCGATAACCGCACAATGGGCCGAAAATTCACTGTGCCCTACGCTCTCTACAAAACTCATGGCTTTGTGAATCCCTTCCTCGCGGAGCAGACCGGATTCAGCGACGACGATCTCGAACTCTTCTTCCACGCCTTGGAGAACGCGTTCCAGTTCGATCAGTCCGCCGCCCGGCCCGCCGGAAGCATGGCCCCCCGCGGTCTCCTGGTCTTCAAACACGACAGCCAGCTCGGCAAAGCCCCCAGCCACTCGCTCTTCGACCGGTTGAAGATCGAGTCCTTCGAAGATCGCCCATCGGAAGACGGTAAGCCTCCCCGCAAATTCGCCGACTACGCCAGCCGCGTCACCTTCGATGGGAAGCCGCTCGATGAAGTTGTGAAGTCCGGCGAATCAAAAGACCTCGGCAACGGCGTGACGCTGATCCGAAGAATTTGAGATCACAAACTGTGATCTCCAATTTTCGGGCAACAAAGGGATCTCTGTTTGTGATCCCACATCCTCTCAGAGTGCGATGAGTGCGAAGAAACAGACAACGAAACCTACGATGGCGCTGACCTCGGAGAAGCTGGCTCCGCTGGTGCAGTTGATCCGCGGCGAGCGGGTGCTGTTGGATGCCGATCTCGCGGAACTCTATGGCGTCACCACGGGCGCACTCAACCAGGCCGTCAAACGCAACCGGGACCGATTCCCTGATGACTTCATGTTCCACTTGGCTGAGGACGAGGCCGGCACTTTGCATTCTTTAAGATCACAAACTGTGATCTCCAATTCCGACCGCATGGGGCTGCGTCATCTGCCCTACGCATTCACCGAACAGGGCGTGGCGATGCTTTCCTCCGTGCTTCGCTCGCCCTGCGCCGTCGAGGTCAACAGCGCCATCATGCGGACGTTCGTCCAGCTGCGGCGGCTCATGGATTCCAATCGAATGCTGGGTGAGGAGATCCGGGCCATGGAAGAGAAATACGACGAACAGTTTCAGGTCGTTTTTGACGCGATCAAACAGCTCATCGCCGACGACGAAAAGCCGAAACGCCGGATTGGGTTTCCAACTCAAATAGTGATGATGAGTATCCGGGCAAGAAATAATATAACGGAGCGGCCACCCTCTCTGCGCCCTCCTGACCATTACCCCCAACTCCGCGTGAAATTCCGGCCAATCCCAACGGGATTGCGTCCATCAGCCCTGGGTTGCGAGGCACGAGCTACCCTGGGTAGGAAGAGAAAAACCTCCCAACCCCAACGGGGTTGCGTCCGAACGCCATGCCGATGTCGCAACCCCGTTGGGGTTGAGGGCTATTGTATCTCTGTGTCCCAAGGTAGCTCGTGCCTCACAACCTTGGGCTTTGAGACGGAATCCCTTTGGGATTCAACTCCTCGACATCGCACAATTGCGGGTAATGGTCAGCTGCTCCCTGGGAGGGAGGGGCGAGGGAGGCGGCATGGTTGCACTTGAATTGATGGTGATGGTGCGCCTCCGGAATCTGCGTTCATCCATGTCCATCTGTGGTTAAGAATTCATGCATACTGACGACCAACTTCTGCCGCTGTCCGCACTGCAACATTATCTGTTCTGCTCACGGCAGACAGCGTTGATCCATCTGGAGCAGGCGTGGGCGGACAACCGGTTCACGGCAGAAGGAAACGTGGTTCATCAAAAGGCGCATGACGGCGACGACGAATCACGACCGGGCGTGCGCATCACACGGACGCTTCCGGTGGTGTCGCGTCGGCTCGGCATCGCGGGGCAGTGCGATATCGTGGAGTTTCACACGAACGGCGAGGTGATCCCGGTGGAATACAAACGCGGCAAACCCAAGGCGCACGATGCCGACCGCGTGCAGCTCTGCGCCCAAGCGATGTGTCTGGAAGAAATGCTGGATGTGAAGATCGCCGAGGGCTTCCTCTTCTACGGTCAACGCAAGCGGCGGACGGTTGTGGAATTCGATGACGGATTGCGCGAGTTGACGGAAGGAACGGCGCGTTCACTGCACGAACTCATCGCAGCGCGGAAGACGCCGCCCGCTGTTTACGAGCCGCGCAAGTGCGACAGCTGCTCGCTCATCGATCACTGCCAGCCGCAGGCCTTTCGCTTGAAACGCGGCGCGGCGGCGTGGTTTGAGGCCGCGCTGGAGACGGATTACCAAACCGCTTTCACGGGAGAATCGGACGCATGAAATCTTCGGTCACGTGTCAGCACCGGCGTTCCGTGGATCAGGGCCACCGAGGCGATCAACCGGTCGGCCGGATCCTGATGCGCCCAATCCAGTTCCGCCATGCGCAACCAGATTTCCGGCGATTCCGCGACGACGCGCAGCCAGGAAATTCGTTCGAGCAGTGCCGGCCATCGGCGCACCGATATCCTGGGGCGCAGCGTTCCCCGCAGTTCCTTTCGGTACAGCTCCCAGAACGAGACGCCGGACACGTAGAACAGGCGGTCTCCGTCTTCCGCAGCTTCCAGAATCTGGCGGGCCGTGTGGGAAAGCTCGGGGCTGCGCTCCAACCACCAAAGCAGCGTGTGGCTGTCGAGAGTCATGCTTCGGGGACATCCTCTCGCAGAGCCTCCCATTCCCCGGCGGGAAGGGGCTCCATCAGCTCCTCGGGCGGCGGCAGCTTCGAGGGGCCGCCCGCTGCGTATTCGCGCAGGACTTGCTCGGTCGTGCTGATTCGCTTAACCGGTCGCACCTCCAGGACTTCCTTGCCGTGGTCCGTCACGATCAGCGGTTCGCCGGTGGCCTCCACCTCGCGAAAGTATTCCAGCATCTTCGCCTTCAACTTGCCTTTGGAAACCGTCTTCATTTCGAGAATATGACCACGGTCGTGACCATAGTCAAATTTTGACAAAATCTCATGAAAACACACCTGAACACGCTGTTTGTCACACTCGAAGGCGCGTATCTGCGGAAGGACGGCGCGGCGGTCGAGATCCGGCACGAAGGCGTGACCAAGCTCCGCGTCCCGCTGCACAATCTGGACGGCATCGCCGCGTTCGGTTGGGATATCACGGCCTCGGCCTCGCTGATGCATGCCTGCGCGGAGGCAGATGTGGCGCTCAGTTTTCACAATCCACACGGGAAATTTCTGGCCAGCGCCCACGGCCCAACCAGCGGTAACATTCTGCTTCGCCGCGCCCAATATCTCGCCGCCGACGATGAGGAACATTCCGTGGCCATCGCCCGCAATCTGATCGCCGCCAAGCTCGCCAACACCCGCGCGCTGCTCCAACGGGCCGCCCGGGATCACGGCGACAAATCACCCGAACGCGCGGCCGAACTCCTGCGCACCGCCGACCTGCTCGCCCCCCGGTTTCAGCCGTTGCGCGAGGCGACGACTCTGGATTCCATTCGCGGGATTGAAGGCGACGCAGCGGCCGCCTACTTCTCCGTGTTCAACCGGCTCATCACATTGCCCGATCCTGGAAAAATGAAATTGAACGGCCGCACCCGCCGTCCGCCGCTTGATCCGGTCAACGCGCTGCTTTCATTCCTGTACGCGTTGCTCGCCCACGATTGCCGGTCGGCGGCGGAATCGGTCGGGCTCGATCCCCAGTGCGGTATTCTCCATCGCGACCGGCCCGGCCGTCCTTCACTCGCGCTCGACCTGATGGAGGAATTTCGTCCCGCGCTGGCCGACCGCGCCGCGTTGACCCTGATCAACCGGCAGCAGATCACTCCCGACGATTTCGACACGAAGGAAAACGGGGCCGTATTGCTCAAGGACGACTCGCGAAAAACCGTTCTCCAACATTGGCAGGAACGGAAGCAGACCGAGATCGTCCACCCGTTCCTACAGGAGAAAATCACCATCGGCCTGCTGCCACAGATTCAGGCCCGGTTGCTCGCGCGTCATCTGCGTGGCGATCTCGATGCGTATCCGGCCTACCTCACAAAGTAGGATTTCAACATCATGCACACCTTGATCACCTACGACGTCTCGACCACCAGCCCGGCCGGAAGGAAACGGCTGCGACAGATCGCCAAAGTCTGCCTCGACTACGGTCAACGGGTGCAGAACTCCGTCTTCGAATGCAAGGTCGATCCCGGGCAGTTCGTGGAATTGAAAAACAAGCTGTGCAACCTGATGAAGCCGGAGGAAGATTCCGTCCGCTTCTACAATCTGGGTCGCAACTGGCAGGGCCACGTCGAGCATTTCGGACAGAAAGAGCCCTACGATCCGGACGGCCCGCTCATCGTCTGAGCGCGTTCCGCGAACCCCCAGTGAACATCGGCCCAATCTTCGAGAAATCCCGTTCTTTGACATAAGAAAAATCCAGGTTCGCGGAAACGCTACTGGATCTCCTTAACCTTTAGTGGTTTAACTACCCCGCAGTCGCTCCCTTCACGGGAGCGCGGATTGAAACTGCAAATCTTTGATAAACATATTGTAAGCGATAGTCGCTCCCTTCACGGGAGCGCGGATTGAAACTGAGAAATAAGCCACAACTCATCGGAAAGCTTACGTCGCTCCCTTCACGGGAGCGCGGATTGAAACAGAAGAGAATCACGTTTTGCGTCACTTTGCTGTTGTCGCTCCCTTCACGGGAGCGCGGATTGAAACACCGAAAACGGCCGCGTCTGTACAGCGACAATTAGATTTCCCCACTGACGACGATTAAAATTCCCCGGTTTTGCGGGGGATGGTTTTGCGGTGGTTTTGTTCCGATCGGGACGAAGCTCTTCCGCAGATGGTCACCGAAAGTCAGTTAAATCAACTCC
>JBDNGP010000088.1:0-44237 GCA_041689265.1 Verrucomicrobiota bacterium | reverse complement strand
GCTGATCAGCACGAATGCCCTGGAGAAGGATCTACAGCTCACGCCCGGCAAGATATTCACCCCGCCGAAACTCTACGAGGACATCGAAACTCTGGAAGACGCCTACGGCCGGTACGGTTACATCGATACCCGGGTCATCCCCCAGCGCGAACCGAACGTGGCGACGGGCAACATGGATCTCGTGTATGACATTCAGGAGGGCGAAAAGATCTTCATCGAACGCATCGAAATCCGCGGGAATGCCAAGACCAAGGACACGGTGATCCGCCGCGAGCTGGCGGTGATGCCGGGCGAAGTGTTTAACAAGGTGCTGGTGAAAGTCAGCACGAACCGGCTGGGGCAGCTCGGCTACTTCGGAAAGATCAGCGCCGAAGCGGAGCGGACCGAGCTTCCGAACCGCCGGAACCTCGTCGTCAACGTCGAAGAGATCAACACCGGCAGTTTCAACGTCGGCGCCGGCTTGAGCTCGATCGACGCCCTGGTGGGATTCGTCGAAGTCGGCCAGAGCAACTTCGATCTGTTCAACCCGCCGTACTTTACGGGCGGCGGCCAGAAGATTTCGATGCGGGTTCAGCTCGGCACCCAGCGAAAGGACTACGTGCTTTCGTTTCAGGACCCTTGGTTTTTTGGCCGTAAATTGATATTCAGTACGGACCTGTACCATCGCGATCTGGGATTTCAGAGCTCGGTCTATAATCAGATCAGCACTGGTATTGCAACTGCCCTCACGCGCCCGTTGTTTGCGGACTGGGTGGGGGGCGACTGGCTGCGGGGAACGTTGAGCTACACCATGGAGCGCGTGACGATCGCCGACGTCCCCAACAGCGCCTCCCCCGCGATCAAGGATCAGGAGGGCACGACGTTGGTCTCCGCGATGGGGGTGCGTCTCGCTTACGATCATCGAGGTCCTGGCATGCTGCCGAGCAAGGGGTTTCGAACCGTTCTGGACACTGGATTTGCCGGCGGTCCGCTGGGTGCGGATGCTGATTTTTACCGCTTGGAATTGCGGCATGCGCACTACTTCCCGGGATTTGCCGAGGGCCACGTGCTTGAACTTCTGGGCCGGATCGGCGTTGTTCAACAATACGGCGATTCGACGGAAGTGCCGATCTTCGAGCGGTGGTATCTGGGGGGCGCCTTCAACATGCGCGGTTTCAAGTATCGTGAAGTCGGTCCGAAAGACTATCAGGGCGAACCGCTTGGTGGCAGCACTTACTGGTTTGCGTCGGCCGAGTACAGTATCCCGATTATTGAACGCGTCCGCCTCGCCGCGTTCTATGACATCGGCATGGTTTACCAGGACGGATACAGCTTCAACCCGAACGTCTATGACCGTAACGGCAACGCGGTCATGAACACGGGCCTGTACAATGACGACGTGGGCATCGGTATTCGTTTGAATCTTCCCATCGGTCCGCTGGTCTTTGATTATGGCATTCCGCTCACGTCGGACCGTTTCAACGAGAGCAGCGGCCAGTTCCAGTTCCGCGCCGGATATCAGCGCGATTTTTAACCTGAATTCCATTATGACAATGAGTCTGAAATCATTCCTGTTCGCCGGATTATTGCTGGCGATTTCCGCCCCCGCCACCTTCGCCCAGGGCAAGATCGGCGTTGTCGATCTGCGCCTCATATTTGAAGGCTACTACAAGACCAAGCAGGCGGATGTGAAGATCAAGGAGCGCGCCGCTGAGCTGGACGCACAGCGCGCCACCATGGTCTCCGGCTTCACCACCGACGAAGCGGCCTACAAAAAGGCCGAAGAGCTCGCCAAAGATCTTTCCGTCAGTCCCGACGAGGCGGACCGACGCAAGACTGAAGCGGCAAAACTGATGCGCGGCCTTCAGGACAAACAGAAGGAAATCCAGGCGTGGGAACGCCAGGCCACCGCCAGCATTCAGGAGCAGCAGACCCGCATCCGCGCCCGCGTGCTGGAGGAGATCATGTCCGAGGTGACGGCGATCGCCAAGGCCGGCAGTTATTTCATGATCCTGGACAAGGACGCCGCCAGTGTGAACCAGACCAAGGTGCTCGTGTATTTCAACGGCGAGAATGACGTCACGAAACAGGTGCTTACGAACCTCAATTCGGGAGCTCCGGCCGGACTGGTCGAACCATCCGAAAAATAGATTTAGACGAAACGGTTTCCCAACCAAATCGCGGTGAACTCATCGCGGTTTTTTTGTGCCAATAAGTCCGTGTTGCTGCGCCAGAACGACACTTGAGGCGGGGGTCTTTCATTTTGAATTCTTGTGGCTCCGCCTGTCCGAACACGTGGAATTGCGGGCAATTTTAGTTGTTTTCAGGAAACGTGTCGGATGAGACTTGTCGGGAATCCGTTGGCAGGAAGAATTCTATAAGGTGACGCATGCAATTCGACAAATTTACCACCAAAGCCCAGGGAGCGCTTCAGGATGCGCAGGCGATTGGCAGCGAGTACAGCCATCAAGCGCTCGACGGCGAACACCTGCTTCTCGCCCTGCTACGTCAGACGGACGGACTCGTTTTGCCGCTGGTGCAGAAGCTCGGGGCCAACCCCGGCCAGCTCACGCGCTCGCTCGATCAGCAACTCGCCTCCCGGGCGAAGGTCTCCGGCGTCAGTTCAATGGACGTTTATCTTGGCAACGAACTGAAGCGCGCGCTCGATGTTGCGGTCGCCGAAGCGGGAAAGCTTCACGACGATTATGTGAGCACCGAGCACCTCCTCCTGGCGTTGCTGGCGGAAGGGAGCACGTTTCTAAAGAAGCTTTTCAAGGACAACGACATCACCAAAGACCAGACGTTGAAGGCGCTCGCCGACCTGCGCGGCAATCAAAGGGTCACCGACCAGAATCCCGAAGACAAATTCCAAGCGCTTGAAAAATACGGACGTGATCTCACTGCGGCTGCGCGTCAGGGGAAAATTGATCCGGTCATCGGCCGCGACGAGGAGATTCGACGCGTCATGCAGGTGCTCAGCCGCCGGACAAAAAATAACCCCGTGCTGATCGGTGAACCCGGTGTCGGCAAGACGGCCATCGTCGAGGGGCTGGCCCGCCGCATCGTCAGCGGCGACGTGCCGGAATCGTTGAAGGACAAAAAAGTAATCGCGATGGATCTGGGCTCGATGATCGCCGGGGCGAAATATCGCGGTGAATTTGAAGACCGCCTGAAGGCGTTCATCAAGGAAGTCACCTCAGCGCAGGGGCGGATCATCTTGTTCATCGACGAATTGCACACGCTCGTCGGTGCTGGCAAGGCCGAGGGTGCGACCGACGCCGCGAACCTTTTGAAACCGCAGCTCGCGCGTGGCGAGCTGCGCGCAATCGGTGCGACCACACTCGACGAGTATCGAAAACACATTGAAAAGGATCCGGCGCTCGAACGGCGTTTCCAACCGGTCAAGGTCTTGGAACCCACCGTCGAATCTACAATCGCAATTCTTCGCGGGCTGAAGGAGCGCTACGAAGTGCATCACGGGATTCGCATTCAGGATTCCGCGCTCGTGGCAGCGGCAACACTTTCAAACCGTTACATCACCGATCGGTTTTTGCCGGATAAGGCCGTCGATCTGATCGACGAGTCGGCCGCGCGGCTGCGGATGGAACTCGATTCCATGCCCACCGAGCTTGACCAGCTTGAGCGCCAGATCATGCAGTTCGAAATCGAGCGGACGGCGCTGAAAAATGAGAAGGACACCGCCTCGAAAGAGCGTTTGCACAGGATCGAAAAAGACCTCGCAAACCTGAAGGAGCAGTCCACTCAACTAAAAACGCAGTGGCAAAATGAGAAGGCCGCGATCAACGCCGCGAGCATCATCAACGGCCAGATCGAGCAGGCGAAAACGGATCTCGAACGCGCAGAACGCATCGGTGATCTGCAAAAAGCGGCGGAGATCAAGCACGGCACCATTCCGAATCTTCAGGCAAAACTCGTGGCCGCTGAGAAGGCGCTGCACGAACAGCAATCCTCCGGTCGTTTGTTGAATGAGGAAGTCACCGACGATGACATCGCGCGGGTTGTCGCGTCGTGGACCGGCATTCCGGTCACCCGGATGCTTGAGGGCGAGCGCGAAAAACTGGTGAAGATGGAAGAGCGTCTCCAGCACCGCGTCATCGGGCAGTCGGAAGCGATCAAGGCCGTGTCCAATGCGGTCCGCCGTGCGCGCAGCGGGTTGCAAGATCCGAACCGGCCGATTGGGTCGTTCATTTTTATGGGGCCGACCGGTGTCGGTAAAACGGAACTCGCGCGTTCGCTCGCCGAATTCATGTTCGACGATGATCAGGCGATGACGCGCATCGACATGAGCGAGTACATGGAGAAACACGCGGTCTCCCGTTTGATCGGCGCGCCTCCGGGTTATGTTGGTTACGAAGAGGGTGGCCAGCTGAGCGAAGCCGTCCGGCGCCGGCCTTATTCCGTCGTGTTGTTTGACGAAATAGAGAAGGCGCACCCGGACGTGTTCAATACGTTGTTACAGGTGCTGGACGACGGTCGCCTCACCGATGGCCAGGGTCGCACGGTCGATTTCAAGAACGCCGTCATCATCATGACCAGCAACATCGGTTCGCCGATCATCCAGGAATTTTACGAAACGAAAGACCGGTCCGCCGAAGCGCGAAAGGTTATGGAAGACCGCGTGATGATGGAACTGCGACGCGGATTCCGTCCGGAATTTTTGAACCGCGTCGATGACATCATCATCTTCCACAGCCTGGACGAGGCGCAGCTCACGTCGATCGTGGACATTCAACTCGCGACGCTGGAGAAACGTCTGAGCGATCAGAAGATTTATCTCGTGGTCGAGGACTCCGCGAAGAAATTGCTGGCGAAGGAAGGCTATGATCCACAGTTCGGCGCGCGACCGCTCAAGCGCGCGATTCAAAGTCACCTGCTCGATCCGCTTGCGATGAAGCTGCTCGACGGCGGGTTCAAGCACGGCGACCGGATCAAAGCCGTCGCCGATGGTGACCACATCGTATTCGCGGTCGCGTAATTGACGTCGCCACGTCGCCACACATGGACGACAAGGCGGACGGTTTCTTTGTTGAACTGACGGCGGAATTCCGAAGACTCTCGGCGCATGAACTTTCGCGTTGATGCCTTCTTGGCCGTGGCCGGGCTTGTGCCGGTCCTGCTCTGCGGCGGTTGTTCCACCATGCCCTCCCCAGATCCCGCTCCCGATGTTGCCATCCACTATCCCGAAACCCGCAGGACCAACCAGGTCGATGTCCTGCACGGCGTCTCGGTCACGGATCCGTATCGCTGGCTGGAGGACGACAACTCGCCCGAGACGGCGGCGTGGGTGGAGGCGGAGAACGCGGTGACCTTCGGTTATCTCGAACAAATTCCTGAACGCGCGGAGATCAAGGAACGGCTGACGCGGTTGTGGAATTACGAACGCTGGGGTTTGCCGACCGAGAAGGGTGGCCGCTATTTCGTCAGCCGCAATGACGGCCTGCAAAACCAGGCCGTTTTCTACGCGCTCGACGGGCTGGACGCCCAGCCGCGCGTTCTGCTTGATCCGAACATGTTGTCTGCGGACGGCACGGTTGCTCTGGCTGGCGTCAGTGTCACGGACGACGGCAAATGGCTGGCGTACGAGACGTCCACGGCGGGATCGGACTGGGAGGAGATCCGTATTCGTGAAGTGCTGTCCGGTGACGAATTGCCGGAGGTGATCAAATGGGTGAAATTTTCCAGCGCGTCCTGGACGAAGGACGGCAAGGGATTTTTTTACAGCCGATATGACGAACCGACGGTCGCGGAGAAGCTTAGCGGGGCAAACTACTTTCACAAACTGTACTATCACCGGCTGTGGACGGAGCAGTCGCAGGATGAACTGATCTACGACCGGCCGGATCACAAGGATTGGAACCTCAACGGCGAGGTGACGGACGACGGGAATTATCTGATCATCACCAGCTCGCAGGGGACGTCTCCCAGGAAACGGGTCCTTTATCGCGACCTCGCCGTTCCGGGTTCTCCGGTGGTGGAACTGTTGATGGACTTTGATGCCGCGTATGATTTTGTCGGCAACGACGGTCCGCTGTTTTACTTTCGCACGGACCTCGCCGCGTCGCGTTACCGGGTCATTGCGATCGACATCCGCCAGCCCGCGCGTGATCAGTGGCGCGAGGTCATTCCCGAATCCGACGCCACGCTGGCCGGGGTCAGTTTTGTCGGCGAACGGTTCTTCGCCCAGTATCTGCGGGACGCGCAAAGCCAGGTACAAGTGTTCGCCAGCGACGGCAACCTGCTGCGTGAACTGAAGCTGCCCGGCATCGGATCGGCCGGCGGTTTTGCAGGCGAACCTGATGCTACCGAGACGTTCTTCAGTTTCACCAGCTACACCACGCCCACCGCCATTTACCGGCTGGATCTTGCGAACTACGAAAGCACCATTTGGAAGCAACCGAAGACCGCGTTCGATCCGGACCGGTATGAGACGAAACAGGTTTTCTACACGAGCAGGGACGGGACGAGGATTCCGATGTTCATCACCGCTCGCAAGGGATTGAAACTCGACGGTGCAAATCCGACGCTGCTGTACGGGTACGGCGGGTTCAACATCAGTCTGACCCCCGGATACTCACCGGCGGTCGCGGGCTGGCTGGATCTCGGCGGAGTCTATGCCGTGGCGAACCTTCGCGGTGGCGGCGAGTACGGCGAGGCCTGGCACGCTGCCGGAACGAAACTAGACAAGCAGAATGTGTTCGACGATTTCATTGCGGCAGCGGAATTCCTGATCGCCGAACGCTACACCTCCCCGCCGAAACTTGCGATCATGGGCGGCTCAAACGGCGGCCTGCTCGTGGGCGCGTGTATGATCCAGCGTCCGGACTTGTTCGGCGCCTGTCTGCCCGCCGTGGGCGTGATGGACATGTTGCGCTTCCACAGGTTCACCATCGGCTGGGCGTGGACGTCCGACTACGGGAGCGCGGAAAATGCCGGGGAATTTCCGTCGCTCTTCGCCTACTCGCCGTATCACAATCTCAAGCCCGGGACCTGTTATCCGCCGACCCTGATCACGACCGGCGATCACGACGACCGCGTGGTGCCGGCGCACAGTTTCAAGTTCGCCGCCCGTTTGCAGGAAGTCCAGTCGTGTGCGAATCCCGTGCTCATCCGGGTCGAAACACGCGCGGGCCACGGCGCCGGGAAACCCACCTCCAAACAGATCGAAGAACGCGCGGACCTGTGGTCCTTCCTCGTGAAGAACCTCGGCATGAATCCGCGTCGTTTCGCCCACGAATGAAGATCGGGGCTCCTTCGTTGACCGCAAGTCACTGGAAGGGTAGGGACCGACGCTCCGCGCGGTCCGCCGATGGGCTTTGAGATTCACGGACGGCCAGGCTGCCGGTGGAGCCGGAATCCTATCCGGCTTCCGGCGGCGCGCGCGGAGTTCGGAGTTCGACTTCCCAAGACCCTACCAGTTGAGGTGATTTTCAGCCGTCGGTTGTCACCCGTTTTCCATTGGTTCGTTCATCGGCCTCAACATTTACCTCACGCTTTCAAATGCACCCGCCGCGAAGTCGTCACTCGACGTCCCCCCTGCGCGCGTTTTAGAATCCACGCGTGCGGCGCGGGTCATTGCTCATTCTGCTGGTGATTCTCATTCTGGACTTTGTCCTGGGTGCGTGGCTTTACGTGCGTTGGCGCGACGCAAAATTTGGCACTGAGATTCGTGTCGCCGCGTCGCGGTATGGCGTGGATCCCGAGTTGGTCCGGTCCGTCGTCTGGCAGGAAAGTCGGTTTCAGGCGGATGCCCGCGGCACGTCCGGAGAGATCGGGCTCATGCAGATCATGGGGCCTGCGGCGGAGGACTGGGCGGTGGCGGAAAAGATCGAACCGTGGGAGCACGAAATGTGCGCGGATCCGGGCACCAACACGATGGTCGGGACGTGGTACCTGGCAAAGCTCATCAAGCGCTATCCGGACACCGACGATCCGCTGGTCTACGCGCTGGCGGATTACAACGCTGGCCGCACGCATGTCCTGCGTTGGGCGCAGGGTCCGGCACAAACCAACAGCGCGGCATTCCTCGAAGCGATGACGTTTCCCGGCACGAAAAAATACATCTACTCGATTCTCAAACATTACCGGGGGAGATAAAAAAATTGCCGCACGGGAAATTGCTGGTCCCGTGACACGAAACCGCCGGTTTTTTTGACAAACGGTCCGCCCCGTGAGGTTTCCGGCCGCAATCGCAAATTTGAATTTCTACCGTCATGTCATCGGACCACGGCGCAGCACCAGCGAGATTCTCGCTCAGCAAAATTTTGAAACGAGGCGGGATCGCGCTGATCGTCTTGCCATTCATTGCGTTTCTCGTCTGGCGCGGCACCGTGGCGATTGGCATCAACCGGCTCCGCCAGAAATCCATCGATCGGGGCGAGCCGCAAACACCGGCGGAAATTGTCGCATGGCTTCCGGACATCAAACCCGGTGACAACGCGGCGGAGGGTCTCCTGGATATTTGGGAAGAAGAGGAGGGCGGCTATTGGAACGAATGGCGCACCACGGGAAAGATTCAGTCAAAACGACAGGATACGTCCGTCGATCCCGATATCCCTTTCGTCGGTCGGACGACAAACACCGCAATTCCGTGGCCGGCGAAGGAAATGGCGGCCGCCCGCGCCTTCGTCGTCTCACGCCGGGAGCACGACGAGAAGACGAGTGCCGCCCTGGGCCGGCCCAGGGCACGCTTTCCGGTCCACTACGCGGAAGGGCTGATGGCGTTGCTCCCACACTTGATGAAAGTGAAACAGGAAGTCATGGCATTTGAGGTGGAAAACTTCCTGGCCATTCAGGAGGGGAGTGTTGCGGATTCGACGGTTGCGTTGGATCAGATGGCGCGTCTCGCCGGGACCTTGAGGGACGAGCCGTTTCTGATCAGTCAGCTCGTTCGCATTGCCAGCACCGCGATTACTCTTCAAGGCGTGGAGCAACTTGTTTCCCGGCAACCGTTGGACGGGAGGCAGCTGGGCGAGCTGACGGAAATCTTGGAACGCCTTGACCTGGGCGATGGATATTACCGGTCAATGTTCGGGGAGCGCGCGCTCGGTCTGAGTGTGTTCGGATGGACTCCGGAGCAATTAAACGAGCTCAGCATGGATTCGTTTGCGATTCAAAACGGGATGGCCGGCAACGTGGTCTGGAGCCTTTTGAAATACAGCGGTTATCTCAGCGTTGACCAGCGGCTCATGATGGACACCTACGATCAGATCCTGGTTCTGAGCACAAAATCCTTCAAACATTGACTAATGCCCTGGCCGAAGCAGAGACGTTTCCGCCGAAACTGATTACCGGGATGCACTTCCCCGCGTTGACCTGGGCGAGTGGAAAATTCATGGAGATCGAAGCCGAACGTCGGCTTTGGCTGGCCGCCCTGGCGGTGGAATTGTATCGCGTGAAGCACGCAGGCGAACTTCCGGCGAGCCTCGACGATTTGCAAATTCCCGAACCGGCGGACGCGATGTTGAAACCGTTCGCCGGCAAAACGCTTCTGTTCGAACCCCGGCCCGACGGGTACGGGATTCGCTCGGTAGATACCGATCGACTGACAGCCGTTGGCGCTCCGCTGTCCAGCGGCACGAATGATTTTTCCATCAACATCGTTTACCACTACGGAGTCACTGATGCGCTGTGAGCACGCTCGCGCCGGTAGGGCGAGACTCCTGTCGAGCCCATTTCAGAGTCCCGAAGGGCGATACCTCATACGTGGCACTCGGTTGGAGCTTTGATCGGTGCTCCGCAGGAGCGGCGCCCTGCCGCCGTATTTGACGAAGAATCGCGGCGTGTCTGCGTCTTCAATCCTCTTCCTCCGGCAAAACTGTTGAATTGAACTTGGGGCCAATCCATCCAATACTGTTTGAGCCCACCCGATTTCTGCGAACGGTCATGTATCGGGTGCTTGGAACAATGTTACGATTGGTGATGAATTCAAAAATACTCTCAGCAGGCAGCGGCGCGTTGCTGTTTGCGCTCGCCACGGGCGGCGGTCTGGCATCGGCCGAGCAGGTTGATTTTCTGCGCGATGTGCGGCCGATTCTTTCGAGCCATTGTTTTGCCTGTCACGGCCCCGACGAGGCGGAGCGCAAAAGCGAACTCCGGCTGGACATCCGCGATGACGCGCTTAAGCCCGCGAAATCAGGAGAGTTGGCGATTGTTCCGGGAAAACCCGATGAGAGCGAGCTGGTCCGTCGCATCTTCACCGATGACGAAGACGACCTGATGCCGCCGACGTCCAAGAAGCATCCGCTCAACGCCGAACAAAAAGAAATTCTCAAACAATGGATTGCCGGAGGTGCCGAATACAAACCGCATTGGGCGTTTGAAAAACCGGTGCAGGCCACGTTACCGGACGTTGGGAAAAAGGACTGGCCGAAAAACGAGATCGATAACTTCGTTCTCGCGAAGCTGGAGGAAAAAGGGCTTGAACCTTCGGAGCAGGCCGACAAATACACGCTGGTCCGCCGTATTTATCTCGATCTGATCGGTCTGCCGCCGACGCCCGGGCAGGCTGACCGTTTCGTAAACGACAGTTCTCCGGATGCGTATGAAAAACTGGTGGACGAGCTGCTGGCGTCGAAACATTACGGCGAGCGCTGGGCGCGGCGCTGGCTGGATCTGGCACGCTACGCGGACACAAACGGCTATGAGAAGGACCGTCCGCGCACCATGTGGGAGTATCGCGACTGGGTGATCAACGCGTACAATTCGGGTATGCCGTTCGATCAGTTCACGGTCGAACAGATCGCCGGGGACCTGCTGCCAAACGCGACCGTGGAACAAAGGATTGCCACCGGGTTCAACCGCAACTCGATGATCAACGAGGAGGGCGGCAACGATCCGCAGGAGTATCGCTTCTATTCGATGGTGGACCGCGTTCACGTCACGGCCACGACCTGGATCGGACTGACGATGGCGTGCGCCCAGTGTCACACGCACAAATATGATCCGATCCTGCATGACGAGTATTACCAGTTCATGGCGTTCCTCAACAACGTCGACGAGCCGGTGATGGACGTGCCCGATCCGAAGCTGACCGCAAAGCGTCAGGCGAAGTTGAAAGAGATCGCCAAACTCGAATCAAAGTTGCCCGAAGAATTTCCGCCCGCTTTGAAGGCCGACTGGACGACGTCGGCGCTGGCCGAATTTTCGTCGGCGGCGGGAAGCAGTTTTGACCGGTTGAGCGACGGGTCATTCATTGTCGAGGGCGATGCTCCGGACAAGGACACCTACACCGTGCAGTTGGAAACCCGGCAGCGCGGGATCACGCACGTTCAGCTCCAGTTGTTGCCGGACGCGTTGCTCAAGGACAACGGCCCGGGTCGGTCCGATTCCGGCAATCTCGTGGTCAGCGGAATCGAAATCACCGCCGCCGCAATGGACGGCGACGTCGAGCCGGTGAACATCAAAATCAAACGCGCCAGTGCTGATCACTCGCAGAAGGACTTCCCGGCCTGGAACGTTTTGGACGGGAAGGACAATACCGGGTGGGGAATCTCCGGAGACGGAAACTGGCATGTGGCCCGGACGCTCACTTTGGAGCTGGAAGAACCTGTCGGTTTTGAGCAGGGCACGCGGTTCACTGTTTTGCTGAAGCAACAGTACGGCGGCAAACATCTCATCGGCCGGTTCCGGTTGAGTCTCGGAAGCGAATTTCCGGATGCGCGCCCGCTGCACGACCGGCGGCGCGAACATCTGGATTATCGTCTCGCCCGGTGGCTGGACCGCGAAATGAACGACACCATCCGCTGGCAGCCGTTGACGCCGGTGACAGTGGCCGGCAGTTACCCAACCTTGACTGTTGAAAAGGACGGCGTGGTATTCGTCAGCGGCGACTACACCAAGAGCGACAAATACACCGTGGATTTCAACGGCGACTGGAAGGGCGTGACCGCGATCCAGGTAGAGGTGCTGCCGGATGAACGTCTGCCGAACAACGGTCCCGGTCGCGTCGCCTACGAAGGTCCGTTCGGCGACTTCTTCATGTCCGACACCAAAGTGCTTCGTGGAGAGGAGCAGTCGAAATTCAAGAGTGCGTCCGAAAGTTTTCGCGACGGGGACAACAACGCGGCGAAAGCCATTGACGACGATTTACAGAGCGGCTGGTCCATCAACGGCGGGCAGGGCAAAAGCCACAACGCGGTGTTCGTCTTCGAGAAGCCGCTGGACTTTGAGGGCGACCTGCGGTTGCAGATGATCTTTGAACGTTACTACGCGTCCGGCCTCGGCAAGTTCCGCGTGTGGGTGACGCGTGATGCCGATCCGAAGGCGACGGCGCACCCGAACGACATCCGCCAGGCGCTGCTCGCGTTGAAGGGGAATCCGACCGAAACGGAGCGGTTGGAGCGCATGGCCAGACTGCGCGCGTATTACGTTTTCGCTGCGGATGAACTGGCGGAAGAGCTCGACGCCATCGCACGCGTCAAAAAGGAACTGCCGAAATATCCGACGGCGCTGGTGATGCAGGAACGCCCCGAAGGCCACACGCGCCCGACGCAGGTGCATAAACGCGGTGAATTCATGCAGCCAACGCACGAAGTACAGCCGGGCGTCCCGTCATTCCTGCCCGACCTCCCGCCGGGCGCGCCGCGTGATCGGCGGGGATTCGCCGAATGGCTGGTTTCTCCGGAGAATCCGCTCACGTCGCGCGTCGTGATGAACCGCGACTGGCAGGCGTTTTTCGGACGCGGTCTGGTGGAGACGATGGAAGATTTCGGGTTTCAGGGCAAACTTCCGTCCCATCCGGAATTGCTCGACTGGCTGGCAGTTGAGTTTGTGAAACGCGGCTGGTCGCTGAAGGAAATGCAAAAGCTGATCGTGATGAGCGCGACGTACCAGCAGTCATCGCACGTGACCCCCGACCGGCTGGAACACGATCCGGAAAACGTGCTGCTGTCGCGCGGTCCGAGATTTCGCATGGAAGCCGAACTGGTTCGTGACAGCGGGCTGGTGGCAAGCGGTTTGATCTCCTGGAAAATCGGCGGACCGAGCGTTTATCCGCCGCAGCTGGCGAGCATTACCACGGAGGGCGCCTATGGACAGTTGAACTGGGATGTCAGCAAGGGCGAGGATCGCTACCGTCGCGGTCTTTACACCTTCGCCAAACGCACGGCGCCGTTCGCGATGTTCAGCACGTTTGACGCTCCGAGCGGTGAGGCCTGTGTCGCCCGGCGGGATCGGTCCAACACGCCGCTGCAATCGTTGACTCTGCTAAACGACGAGATGTTTCTGGAAATGGCGCGTGAGATGGGCAAACACGCCGCCAGTTCGGATGGTTCAATCAACGAACGCGCCGAGATGTTGTTCCGCTGTTTTCTCACGCGCCCACCGACGGACGACGAACTGCAGAAGCTGGTTTCGTTCTACGAAAAGCAAATCGACCGGTTTGATTCCGGCGAGCTGAAAGCCGTCGATTTGATGGGCGAAAGCGAGGCCACCGGTGACAGCGTGAATCAACAGGCGGCCTGGACCGCCGTCGCCCGCGTGCTGATGAATTTGGATGAGACGGTAACGAAAGGGTAAGGCCGAAAAGCGAATGCCAAAAAGCAAAACAACATCTGGACCTCGATCTTCAAAGAAGAGAGCTGTGAAGACGTCGAACGGTTCGGCTGAAATCTCGCGGCGCATTGTTTTGCTGCGGAAGGGCAGGGTCATGTTGGATGCAGATTTGGCTGAGCTCTATGGTGTTACGACGGGCAACCTTAACAAAGCTGTCCAACGTAACCTCAATCGGTTTCCCTCGGATTTTATGTTTCAGTTGTCCGCGACGGAGTTCGAGGACTTGAAATTCCAAAATGGAAGATCAAGTTTGCATGGCGGACGACGTACCCCGCCATTCGCCTTCACCCAGGCAGGAATCGCCATGATGAACTGCCACGACCATTTGTATCAACGTAGTGAACCCATGCGATTTTTTGTGAAATGTAGCTTCCGCTACGTGATTGCCACAAATTGAAACTTTGCTAGATTGAACCTATGACCGAAGCAGTCGCCTATCCGCACATCACCAGAAACGGGGACGTGGCAGCGCATCTGGAGCGCGTGCCCAGAATTCGCGTTGTCGACGTTGTGTTGCCGCATCTGGCGCATGGCTGGTCGGCGGATGAGCTGAACCGGCAGTTTCCGCATCTTACTTTGGGTGAGATTCACGCCTGCCTTGGCTACTATTTTGACAATCAGGCCGAGATCGAAAAACTCATTTCGGTCGAACAGGAGCTTGCCGACCGGTTGCGTGCCGGGTTTGCCGGGACGGCCTTGGGTCGGCGATTGCGGGAATTGTCCCAAGTGTGAATGCGTCTGGCCCTTTACATGGACGTCCATGTCCCGCTCTCAGTCACGATGCAGCTACGACGTCGGAGCCTGGATGTGCTGACCGCCCAGGACGATGACGCTACCCGGCTCACAGACGATGATCTGCTTGTCAGGGCAACGGTTCTCGGGCGAATTCTGGTGACACAGGACATACGTTTTCGCGTATTGGCCGAAGAGCGGCAACGCGCCGGTGGCGCGTTTGTCGGACTGATCTACGGGCACCAGAGCTTGAGCATAGGTAGCTTGGTTAAAGATTTGGATTTGATAGCAAACTGTTTGAATGCGGAAGAAATTGCCAATCGGGTGATCCACCTTCCGCTCTAAATAAAATGAACTGCCACGACTATTTGTATCAACGAAGCGAAGCCGCCGTGAATTCACGCCGCTGGTTTCTCAAGGAATGCGGCCTCGGCCTCGGCAAGATCGCCGCCGCCTCGCTGCTCACGGACGCGTTTTCCTGGAACTCCCGCGCGTCGGTGTCGGCGGCGGATACGTTCCTTCCCCAGTCCGCACATTTTCAGCCGAAAGCCAAGGCGGTCATCCACCTGTTCATGGCCGGCGCACCGAGCCAGCTGGACCTGTTCGATTACAAACCGGAACTTGCGCGACTTGAAGGCAAGCCGCTCCCGCCGTCGGTTTACGAGGGACAGCGGTACGCGTTCATCCGCCCCGACGCGGCGGTGTTGGGGCCGCAATACAAGTTTGCCCGGCATGGCCAGAGCGGTGCGCAGATCTCGGAAATCATGCCGCACCTCGCGAACGTGGCGGATGACATCTGCCTGATCAATTCGGTGACCACGGACAAGTTCAATCACGCGCCCGCGCAAATCTTTTTCAACACCGGCTTCGGTCAACCGGGCCGGCCGAGCATGGGTTCGTGGGTGACGTACGGATTGGGGACCGAATCTCAAAACCTCCCGGCGTATGTTGTGATGTCGACGGGTTCCGGCATCAGCGGTGGCTCGGCCAACTGGTCCAGCGGATTCCTGCCCAGCGTTTACACCGGTGTGCGTTTTCGGAATTCAGGCGATCCCATTCTGCACGTCTCCAACCCGAAAGGGGTCGATGCCGAGCTTCAGTCCGACTCGCTGGATTTGATCCGCGAACTCAACGAAGAACAATTGAGCTTGGTGGGCGATCCGGAGATCCAGACGCGCATGGCGAGCTACGAAATGGCGTCGCGACTGCAGTCGTCCGCGCCAGATTTGATGGACTTGAAGAACGAGGACAAGGCGACCCTGGAGCTGTACGGTTGCGATCCGAACAAAGCCAGCTTCGCCCGCGCGTGCCTGCTCGCCCGCCGGATGGTTGAGCGCGGCGTGCGGTTCATCAACATCTACCACGAAGGCTGGGACGCGCACTCGGACGTCGCGGGGAACTTGAAGAACAATTGCGGGGCCACCGACCAGGGCGCGGCGGCATTGATCCAGGATTTGAAACAGCGCGGTTTGCTGGACGAAACGCTGGTGATCTGGGGCGGAGAATTTGGTCGCACTCCGATGGTGGAATCAAACGCAGCGTTGGGTCGCAAACTCGGTCGCGATCATCACCCTTCGGCCTACACGATGTGGCTGGCGGGCGGCGGCATCAAACCGGGAATCACCTACGGCGCGACCGACGAGCTGGGCTTTCACGTCGTCGAAAATCCGGTGCATGTCCACGACCTTCAGGCCACCGTCATGCACTGTCTCGGCTTTGATCACGAACGGCTGACCTACCTTTATCAGGGTCGGCAGTTCCGCCTCACCGACGTACACGGCCACGTGGTGAAGGATATTCTGGCGTAGGGTGGCTGGCCTTCCAACTTCGTCTCGTGCGTGCGAAAGCGGTGTCCCGCAGCGCGTGTCGCCGCAGTCCAAGGAGCCTCTCGTTCGCTCGCCCGGGGAACGTGCCGGCCCGATGCGTCGGAACTCCACCCCTTGCAATTTTGTTTCCGGACTGTAACTTGCGCCTCATTCAAAAGCTCATGTGTTCCAGTTTTGCATCCCGTCATATTCTTCTTTCCTCCCTTCTTCTCGTCGCCGTTCCGACCGTGCACGGGCAGCTGGTTTTGACCGAGTTCATGGCTGCCAATTCCACCAACATCGTGGACGAGGACGGCGTCTATTCAGACTGGATCGAGGTCCACAATCCGACCGGCGCTCCGGTCAATCTTGCCGACTGGTATTTGACGGACAATGACTCGGACCTGACGAAGTGGCGTTTCCCAGCGACCAACATCGCCGCCAACGGCTACGTCGTCGTATTCGCATCAAGCAACAACCGGCGGGTGCCGGGCGCGCCACTGCACACGTCCTTCGGGCTGATGGCAAACGGCGAATACCTGGCGCTGGTCCACCGTCCGGCGGCGACACCGGTGATCGCCACGGAGTTCGCGCCGGAGTATCCCGGTCAGTTTGACAACGTGTCGTTCGGTGATTTCCAGGGGCAGAATTATTACTTCGCGACACCCACGCCCGGCGCGGCGAATGTGAATAACTTCTTCTTCAAGGTGAAGGACACGAAGTTCAGTCACGCGCGCGGCTTTTACGATCAGCCGTTCAATCTGGTCATCACCACCGAATCGGCCGGGACGACGATCCGATTCACCACAAATGGGCTGCCGCCGACCGCGACCACGGGGACGGTCTACAGCGGGCCGATACCGATCGGCGGCACGACCGTGCTGCGGGCGGCGGCGTTTAGAAGTGGCTGGCAACCGTCGAACGTGGACACCTTGTCATTCATCTTCACGGCGGACGTGATTCTACAGTCGGCGACCGGCGCGCCACCTTCGGGTTGGCCGGCGAGTTGGGGCGCGAATGTCGTCGATTACGGCATGGACCCGGATGTGGTGAACGATCCGGCCTATAGCGCGACAATCCAGGACGATTTAAAAGCCGTTCCGATTGTCTCGCTGGTGACGGATCTCGATCACTTGTTCAGTCCTTCGAGCGGAATTTACGCGAACCCGGGGCAGGACGGCATCGACTGGGAACGCCCGACCTCGGCGGAGCTGATCTATCCGGACGGCACGGATGGTTTTCAGATTGATGCCGGGCTCCGTTTGCGCGGCGGTTTCAGCCGGAGCACGGGCAATCCGAAACATTCATTCCGGCTGTTCTTCCGCAAGGAATACGGCGCGGGCAAGTTGAAGTTCCCGTTGTTCGGTGACGACGGCGCGGATGAGTTTGACGGCATTGATCTGCGGACGGCACAGAATTACTCGTGGTCGTTCGGGGGAGATGGCCGGTGCGTGTTCATCCGTGATCAATTCAATCGGGATGTGCAGCTGGCGATGGATCGTCCCGGCGAGCGCGGCTGGTTTTTCTACCTCTACATCAACGGCCAGTTCTGGGGTCTTTACAACTGGGACGAGCGTCCGGAGGCCTCGTTCGGCGAGACCTATTTCGGCGGCAGCAAGACGAACTACGACGTGATAAAGGTCGAGGCCGGCCCGTACACGATCAACGCCACCGACGGCAGTCTCAACGCCTGGCAGCAGCTCTGGACTCACTGCGCGAACGGCGTCGACGAGGCGGAGTACCAGTTCGTCCAGGGCAACAACCCGGACGGTTCCCGCAATCTCAACTACCCGGTGCTGGTCGATGTGCCGAACATGATCGACTACATGCTGATCATTTTTTACGGCGGCAATCTTGACGCCCCAATCTCCAACTTTCTCAGCAACAATTCGCCCAACAACTGGTACGGCCTGCGGGACCGCACCGCTGCGGACGGTTTCCGTTTTGTGTCGCATGATGCCGAACACACGCTGCTCAATGTGAATGAGAACCGGCTCGGGCCGTACCCGGCGGGGGATGTGTTCAGCAAGAGCAATCCGCAGTGGGTGTTTCAGAAGTTCGGGGCCGGCAGCGCCGAGTTCCGCCTGCAGGTCGCCGACCAGGCTCATCACCACTTGTTTAACGGAGGCGTGCTCACGCCTCAATCCGCCACGGACCGGTTCCTGGGACGCGCGGCGGAGATCAGCCGGGCAATGGTCGGTGAATCCGCACGCTGGGGAGATTCCAAGACGGCCACGCCACTCACGCGGGATGTTCATTGGGTCAACGCGATTAATTCCATCGTGAACAATTTTTTCCCGAACCGGACGACGGTCCTGCTGAGTCAGCTTCGGACAAACGGTTATTACCCCTTCATCAGCGCGCCTGTTTTCAGCCAGCACGGCGGTGTGGTGGACCCGGGATATCCGCTTGCGATGACCTCCCTTTCCGGCACGATTTATTACACTACGGACGGTACCGACCCGAGGTTGCGCGGCGGCGCGGCGTCCTCGAGCGCCCGCGTTTATTCGGCGGCCGTGCCGTTGAATGAAAGTGCCCACGTGAAGTCGCGGGTGCTGGACGGCGGCACCTGGAGCGCGCTCAACGAAGCCACCTTCCTGCTCCGGCAGACTTTCACCGAACTGCGTGTCACGGAGGTGATGTACCATCCTCCGACGGTGAATGAAATTGACGGCGACCGCTACGAATTCATTGAGCTCAAGAACGCGTCCTCACAGGAGATGGAGCTCAGCGGGGTCAACTTTGCGAGCGGGGTGAAGTTCACCTTTCCGTTGGGCCCGCGGCTGGCGGCTGGAGAATTCGCCGTGCTAGTCAAGGATGTCGCCGCGTTCCAGTCGAAGTATCCCGGAGTTGCGATCAACGGCGTGTTCACCGGCAACCTCGTCAACAGCGGGGAGAAGATCGAACTGCGTCACGCTTCCGGGACGAATCTGGTGATGTTCGCCTACGAGGACGTGAACCCGTGGCCCGCCGCTGCGGACGGACTCGGCTTCTCGCTTGTGCCGGTGCTGACGGCTGCGAACGCCGACCCCGCCGATCCTCTCAACTGGCGGGCCAGCACGATGCCTGGAGGTTCCCCCGGCGCGGATGATCCGTCCTCGTCGCAACCGTTCGTCGTGATCAATGAGGTGCTCACGCATACCGACCCGCCGTTGTATGACTCGATCGAGCTGCGCAATCTTTCGACCACCAACGCACCGATCGGTGGCTGGTATCTCACAGACAATTTCAACGTGCCGAAAAAATATCGCATCGCCAACGGTACGATTATTCCCGCCGGCGGGGATCTCGTCTTCACCGAGACGCAGTTCAATCCGAGCCCCGGCGTGGATCCGAGCCCCGGCGTGGATCCGAGCTTCAATCTGAGTTCATACGGCGAGGAAGTGTTCCTCTTCTCCGCGGACGCGGTCGGCAGCCTCACTGGTTACAGCGCGGGGTTTGTGTTCGGTGCGTCGGAGAACGGCGTTTCATTCGGGCGACATCTGAACAGCGTGGGGGAGCTTCAATATCCCGCGCAGCTGACCCGCACCCTGCCCGGCGCGAACTCCGGGCCGCGCATCGGGCCGGTCGCGATCAACGAGATTCATTATCATCCCAAACCGGGCGATGACGAGTTCGTGGAACTGAAAAACATCACCGCTGCGGCCGTGCCGTTGTACTATTCTGATCCGTCGAATCCGCAATGGGCGACGAACACCTGGAAGATTTCGGGCATCGAGTTTTCGTTTCCTCAAGGCGTGAGCATCCCGGCGAACGGTCTGGTGATTGTCACGTCGATTGATCCCGCGACGTTCCGTGCGAAATACAGCGTGCCGCAGTCGGTGCCGGTCTTCGGTCCGTTCACCGGCTCGTTGCAGGACAGCGGTGAGTTGCTGGAGCTGAAACGACCGGATAAGACGGATGAAACATCACCGGGCGTCTTCTTCACGCCGTACTTCGTCGCGGACGCGGTGCGTTACAACGACAAGCTGCCCTGGCCGGTCGAAGCCGATGGCATCGGTCCGTCACTTGAACGCCTCACGTCATCCGCTTACGGAAATGATCCGGTCAACTGGCGCGCCGCACCCGGTCTCGCTTCGCCGGGGCTCGACAACTACGGAAACCGATTCCCGCGTGTGTTCGCCGGTTTGGACCAGACCCTGTTGGCCACGCAGTTCCCATTGGCGACCACGCTCGGCGGTTCATTCATTGACGATGGTCTGCCGAATCCCCCTAGCGGTGTGCTGGTCACTTGGGCGCAATTGAGCGGACCGGCTGGAGTCGTATTCAACGACGTTCATTCGTTGACTCCGTTGATCAGCCTTCCTGGAGCAGGGGCATATTCTTTCCGGCTTACCGCAGATGATTACCAGCTGCAGTCCACCGACGATATCGTGATCAATGTGTCCCGGCCCGCGAGCCAGATTGTCGTGATGCCGGCCGGGTCGGTCTGGAAATATCTGGACGACGGCACCGACCAGGGCACCGCATGGCGCGCTCCGGCGTTTGACGACAGTTCATGGTCAAGCGGCGCCGCCGAACTCGGCTACGGCGACGACGACGAGGTGACCGTGGTCGGCTTTGTCGACACGGACCCCGTAACGCCGGGCGACCAGAAGAACATCACCACCTATTTCCGCCGTTCGTTCAACGTGACCGGTGCGCCGCAATTGATCAGTCTCACCGGTCATCTCCGGCGCGATGACGGCGCCGTGGTTTACGTGAATGGCGAGGAGGCATTTCGTCAGGCGATGCCGGAGGGAATGATTACGAATCAGACATACTCGCGTTTGACCATGGGCGGAGAGGATGAAGTCACGTTCTTCCCGTCACCCATTCTGCTGAACCTGATCCATGAAGGCGTGAACACGGTCGCGGTCGAGATACATCAGACCAGCGTGACCAGCTCGGACATCTCGTTTGAGTTTCAGATCGAAGCTGATACGTATCCGGCCAACTCGGCGCCGGTGGTAAACGCGGGTTCCGCACAATCCATCGACGTGCTTGCCGTGGCGCTGCTCAACGGAACGGTGTCTGACGACGGGTTGCCGTTGTCGCCGGGTTACTTCACGAACGGCTGGTCGCAGGGGTCCGGTCCGGGCGCGGCGGTGTTTGGTGATCGCAAGAAACTGTTCACCCAGGTGACGTTCCCGACAGCTGGCACGTATGTCCTGCGGCTCACCGCCGGCGACGGCGCGTTGACGGCGGGCAGCGACGTGACGTTGACCGTGACCAGCGGCATCGCGTTCTGGAAGACGCAGTATTTCAATTCCACAGAACTCGGAATTCCGTCGGTCAGCGGCGACGACGCGGATCCAGATCTCGACCGTATGACCAATCGCGAAGAGTATATCGCGGGCACGCATCCGCGCGACAACCAGAGTTATCTGAAGGTCGGCCCGATCGATCATGCGAATGGTTCGGTCACGCTCGAATTCCAGGCGGTGGCGGATCGTTCCTATTCGATCCTGTGGCGTGACTTCGTGGAGAGCGGCGCGTGGATAAAACTGCAGGAAATACCCGCCGCCGGTTCAACGCAGACCTACCAACTCATCGACGACACGCTCGGCGCGCGCAGCCAACGCTACTACCGAATCGCCACGCCGCAGATGCCGTGACGGACCGCACCGGCGACGGTGCTTTCGAGCGGCCGGGGCGGTTGGAAGTTCGCAACCGGGGCGGAGTATCGGGTGATACTGGTCCAGCCACCGGGCAAACTGGGTTTCCTGTTTTGATCGTTCCACGTTCAGTTGGGTTTTATTGAATAAGATGCCGTGAGCCGGGGAACCCTTACATTTGATTTTGAAATGGCGGATGGCTCCCCGGTCGGAAGGCGGGTCGCGTGCAATTGAAGCGTGTCTCCGAGGGATCTGGTGGGCTCACGAAGCGCCGGGCTGAACTTGCCCAGACGGACCCATTACCGAGTGCGGACCACCTCGTTTCCCCCGATCCCGTCCCGCCGTTCTACTCCGCGTAATTGGGCGTGCGGTCCGGCATTTTCACCAGGGCCGGGTCTTCACCACCTGCCCGCATCGCCACTTCGATGGCTTCGATCGTTTCGGCGGACGGTTTGAAATTACCGACGCGATAGCCGGAGGCGATGTGCAAAGGCGTCCAGCCATATTTGTTCGTCTGATTCCAGATCGCGATGTCGGCTCCGTGCTCGACAAGAAAGGTCACCATGCGCGGAAAGTTTTTATAAGCAGCACCGTGAACTGCGGTCTCGCCGTTGGCATCAACTGCATTCACGTCCGCACCGAGTTCGAGCAAGTACTCAGCGGCGACGAGCGCTTCGGGTTCGGTGCCAGCGGCTTCACCGGCGGCGATGGTACCAACTCCCGCCGCCGCCATGAGCGGGGTGCAGTCGTCCTTGTTCCCCAACTGAGGATCGGCGCCCAGCTCGACCAGCAGTTTCAGCAGATCGATATCGGCAGTAACCGATGCGAGGAGAAACGGTGTCGCGCCCTGATAACTCAGTCGACCGCGACCGGACCGCCCGCGCTCCAGCCGGGCATTCACATCCGCGCCGCGTTTGACCAGTTCGCGCACAAACTGGAGGCTGGTCATCTCGCCGGAACCGCGCGGGGCCGGATCGCCATCCTCGTCCTCGCCGAGATTCGGTTTGCGGACCCAGGTGATGGTGTGAAGCGCGGTGAATCCGGATCGTTGATCATTCGGGTCGGCACCGGCCTCGAGCAAATCGACCGCAAGCTCGAAGTGCCCGTTCTCCACCGCGAGCAGCAGCGGGCTCATTCCCTTGGACGGACGGTCGCCGCCGGTCTTCTCCGGATCCATCGCCTCGCCCACATCCGCACCGGCGGCAAGCAGTGTTTTCACCACAGCGGAGTGCCCGTTCCGCACGGCGAAGAAGAGCGGGGTGAATCCGGAATCTTTCAACGGCGCGCGAAAGTCCGCCCCCGCATCAAGCAGCAACTGAACGACCGGCGCGTAACCTTCCGCGGCGGCCCACATGACGGCGGTCTGACCACGCCGCTCCTTCGCGTTCACGTCGGCGCCGTGTTCCAGCAGCGCGGCCACCGGTCCCGTGATTCCGGTTCGGGCAGCGGTCATCAAGGCCGTCTCGCCGCCGCGCCGTTTGGTGTTGGGGTCGGCCCCCGATTGCAAAAGCAGATCAACCAATTCCGTGCTGCCGTTCTCACAGGCGATGGACAGTGGTGCGACGTCATAACGGTTGGTAGCTTTCACATCAGCGCCCGCTTTGATCAACTGACTGGCGAGTTCCAAATCGTTTTGAAGTGTGGCCCAGAGCAGCGGCGTCATGCCATCGATCTGCGCTGCGTTGACGTCGGCGTTTTGTTCCAACAATGAACGGATCAGCGGGGAGTTCGTTTGTTTGATCGCATCCGCAAGAACTGGTTCACCCGCGACCGCCAGCGAACCGATCGCCAGTTGTGCTGCGAGTCCCGCGATGCAGAAGATGATAACGGTGTGGCGCACAGGTCAGATGCTGAGCGGTTCAAAGAGGTCGTCCAGCGTTCCCTTGCTGTCGCCAAAGGAATCGACTTCAACTCCGACCTTGTTGAGCAGAGTGAGGTGCAGATTGGCGAGCGGCGTGGGCTTGTCATAAACCAGATGCCGGCCGCCGCGCATGTTGCCCGCCGCGCCACCGGCGACGAGCACCGGCAGGTTTTCGTGATCGTGTTCGTTCGGGTTGCCCATGCCGCTGCCGTAAAGGTAGAGCGAGTGATCGAGCAGGTTGCCGTTGCCCTCGGGCGTCGCCTTGAGCTTCTCCAGAAACTCCGCGAACAACGAAACATGGAAGGTGTTGATCTTCGCCATGCGCGCGATCTTGTCCGCATCGTTGCCGTGGTGCGTGAGCGGATGGTGCGGATCGGACACGCCGATTTCCGGATAGGTGCGGTTGCTGGTTTCGCGGGCGAGCTGGAAGGTTATCACACGGGTGACGTCCCCCTGCAAGGCAAGCACCTGAAGATCAAACATCAATCGCGCATGCTCCGCATAGGAGGCCGGCACGCCCACCGGACGGTCAAGATCGGGCAGCGGATTTTCATCGGCGTCGGCTTCTGCCTTCTGGATGCGGCGTTCCACCTCGCGGGCGGCGTCGAGATAGTTGCTGACGCGTTCGCGATCCGCTGGACCGAGTTCGCGTTTCAATTTTGAAATGTCGTCGTGAAACAGGTCGAGCAGACTGGCGCGTTTGCGCAGCGCGATCTTGCGATCCTCAATGCTGCCGCCTTCGCCGAACAACGTTTCAAACACCAGCCGAGGATGGGCTTCGGCGGGAAGCGGCGTCGTGGGCGAGGACCACGAAAGGTTGTTCTGATACACGCACGCGTAGCCGTTGTCGCATTGACCGACCGTTTGCAGAAGGTCCATCGCCAGTTCCAACGACGGAAGCTGCGTCGCCTGACCGATGTGTTTGGCGGCGATCTGATCGGCGGTGGTGCCGAGATAATAATCCGAGCTCTCGGTCAGCTTCGCGCGCGCGGCGCTGAGAAAAGCGGCGTTTGACGTCGCGTGACTGCCGGGATAGGCATTGCGCAATTCGAGATTGGTGATGGCGGTGATCTGATCGCGAACCGGGGCCAGCGGTTGCAGGATCGGCGGCAGTTCATCGAGCGAATCGCCCGTTGGTGTCCAGCGCGTGATGTCGCAACCCATCGGCATGTAAACATAGCCGAGCCGGCGGACAGGCGCGGCGGCGGTTTGGGCGAGCGGCGTGGCGGCGGGCACCATGGCTTCCAGCAGCGGCAGCGCCATCGTGGCGCCGACACCGCGCAGGAACGTCCGGCGGGGAATGGCTTTTTTGGTGATGATCATGGGGCTTTTCTCATGGTGAACGGGCGGCTGTGAACCACCCCGAGTATGACGGAGGAAAATCGATAATCATTCGCTCCGGCATCGCGAACGATTTTGCGAACGGCCGGCGCGTCGTAGCTTTCAATGCCACGACCGAGCGCAAAGGTCAGCAGTTTTTCGGTGAACGTGCCGACGAACAAATCGGGCTGGCGCTCAATTCCGGCTTCGAGACCCGCCACGCCGACGAACTCGCTGCCGTCCGGCAATCCGCCCGAGGCATCCACCGGCACGCCGTCTTCCATCGTACGCCAGCGACCGGTTGCGTCGTAATTCTCAAAGGCGAACCCGACCGGGTCCATCAGATTATGGCAACTGGCGCAGGCGGCATTCGCGCGATGCTTCGCCAGCCGAGCGCGCATCGGGAGGGAGGCCGAGACATTGTTTTCTTCGAGCGCCGAGACATCGGGTGGTGGTGGTGGCGGCGGCGTCCCCAACAGGTTGCCGAGAATCCAATGACCGCGAATCACCGGCGAAGTACGCGTGGCATACGAGGTCACCGTGAGGATGCTGGCCTGACGGAGCAGGCCGCCGCGCGGCCCGTTCTCGCCGAGATCCACGCGCCGGAAGTGTGAACCGTAGATGTGCGGGATGTCGTAATGCTTGGCGAGGCGCTCGTTGAGGAACGTGTAATCGGCCGTGATCAGATCGAGCACGCTGCGGTCCTCGTTCATGACGCTGGCGAAGAACAGTTCGGTTTCCGTGCGCATGGCCTGGCGGAGGTTGTCATCGAAGTCCGGGAAGAGGCGAAGGTCCGGCGTGATGGAGTCGAGGTTGCGGAGATACAACCATTGCGCGGCGAAGTTGTTCACCAAGTTTTCCGAGCGCGGATCGGCAAGCATCCGCAACACCTGCTGATCCAACACTTCGGGTGGATGCAATTCATTGGCGATGGCGAGATCGAGCAGTTCATCGTCGGGAATGCTGCCCCACAAAAAGAAAGAAAGTCGCGAGGCAAGCTGGATGTCGCTGATGCGATACACGTCACCCGGAGCAACGCCCGCCGGATCGTTCTCCACGCGGAACAAAAACTCGGGGTTCATGAGAACGGCGCTCAACGCAGTTTCGATCCCGGCGTCAAAACCGCCCTCCTCCCGGCCGTAATAAAAGAACTCCATCGGCTTGATGAGATCTTCGTCAGTGACCGGACGACGATAGGCGTGGCGCATCAACTTCGTGAGGATCGTTTCCGCGCAACCGGGCTCCTCATCAGCGGACTTGGGTGTGCTGATGAAAATCTGACGGCGGCTTGGCGTGTCGCCGGGACCCGTCGATTCAAACGGGCCGTTGACCGAGACCTGGTAAATCGCGGGGGACAGCCGCGGATGGCGGTGCATGTTAAAGTGAGCTTCGAGCGGCTGGCGCTTGTTTTCGATCAGCGAAAAGGAGTTCTCCAGAAAGGTCACCCCCAGTTCGTGCGGACCGGCGGTCGCGTTGAACCGCAGCTTCAACTGGTTGTCCACCGATTCGAAATCCTTGGCAATCGCGGGCGGTTCCACGGTGAAGAGTTCAATCCTTTCGCGGTCGAGCGAGACCTCGAGTTCGTGCCTGCCGCGCAGTCCTTCGATTTCCTCATTTCGATCACGAGCGAGGCGAATGGTGACCTCGTATTCGCCGTCGCGCGAAAAGTAATGGTGAAACAACGCCCCGCCCCGCGTGCCGACCGGCAGGCCTTCCATCTGTTTCTCCTGCGTGAGATCGGCGGGCAACCGGAAGGTCTCGCCGCCGGGAGATTTGCGGACCGCACCGACGGCAAGCCGGCTGATGGTTTGGGCGGCGGTGATGTAGCGATCCAGCAAGGTGGGCGAGAGGCTGCCGACCGTCACGTTGTCGAAGCCATGCCCGGCGTCGTCCTTGGGAAGCATCGCCGCAGCATCGATGTCCAGGGCGAGCAGATCGCGGATGGCGTTTTGATATTCGGTGCGGTTGAGCCGGCGCAGAGTTTCCGTCCGACCGGGATTGGGGTTCGCTTCCGCCGCGCGGTCGAGCTTGGTGGAAAGTTCATCCACGAGTTTCTGATACAGCACCTCGTCCGGCCGGTCCTTGCCCACGGGCGGCATGTGGCGGGCGTTGATCTTGCGGACGATGTCCTCCCAGTGCGCGGAATTTTTGGAGAGGTCCTTGAAGTCAAAATGTTCGATGTCGAGGCCGCCCTTTTTCATCTCGCCGTCGTGGCAGTCGAAACAATACTCAACCAACGCTTCGGACGTGGCGGGTGACAGCGCGAATTCGGGAGAAGCGGCGGGCGCTGAAGTAGACAACAACAAATTGCCTGCGATCGCGACCATACCAAGACAGGTGGTCGAAACGGCACGCGGCAATTGAGGGAAAGGCTGCATGGGTAACTTGTGGAAAACAATGCCCCCTGTTTCCATCCCGGACAAGTCGAAAAACGGACGGGGATTGCGTAGAAAAACGCGGAATCTGCGCATTCCGATTCGAAAGGAAAGATAGGCCGACGTTCCCACGGAGCCTTGATAAAAGCTCCAGAAGAGCGCCATCCGCCCACGGTCGGCCCCACAGGATTTTGAAATGGGCTCGCCGGATGTTTCTCCCCGCCATCATTGACACGTTCACCCGTCCCGCTTTGCATGGAACTCACAAGACAATGAAAGCCGGAACGAAACTCCATGCGTTGCTGAAGGAGGTTCGCGCATGCCGGTTGTGCGAGGAACCCCTGTCGACGGGTCCTCGCCCGGTGTTGCGAGTTTCAACAACCGCCCAGTTGCTGATCGTCGGTCAGGCCCCGGGACGGCGCGTGCATGAATCCGGCCTCCCGTTCAACGATCCCAGCGGGGATCGGTTGCGCGACTGGCTTGGGCTGGATCGTGACACGTTCTACGATGAACGCCGCGTGGCAATTCTGCCGATGGGGTTTTGTTATCCAAGAACCGGCAAGTCCGGCGACCAGCCACCACGTCCCGAATGGGCGGAAGCATGGCGAGAAAAGCTGCTCGAGCATCTCGGCACGGTCGAACTCACGCTTGCCATCGGCCAGTACGCGATCAACTGGCATCTGGCGGAACATGTGGAAAAGACGCTGACCGAAACCGTTCGTGCCTGGTGCGATCACTGGCCGGCGGTGCGGGAACTGGTGCAAGCGATTGTTGCGACGCCGGGGTGATCGGACGGCGCACGGAAACGCGACCTTCCTCGGAGAGCGTAGTCCGTTCGGCAGGTGGCGTAAAAAAATTAAACTGTCTGGCAACATGTTCGCTTTGGTGACGGAGCCGCACCGCATTTGCGACCAGGTTGGGGAGCAACCGGTGAACAATTTCAACTGGCTGGTTCGCCGGTGTCGTGCGAGTGTCCTGATGCGCGTCGAAGAGTTCCGGTCCAAGAGCTGGCGATCGAGATCCTCGAGCCGGGGCGTCAGGACGAACTCTGCGGAGTCACAATCCCGCTTGCGGGAGCGCCTGATCTCCTTGAACCTTCGTCGCGCACTTTTCTTTCTTCGGCAGTTTTCGGCCAACTTGCACGCGTGTGGTGTTGCGTGATTTCCTGCCGTTCGCCAGACTGACCCCCGTGTCCAACGTCAGTTTCATCCATCGTCTTTCTGAATCGGGTAATATCTACAGCGCGGTCGGTGATCGCTACCGGTTGCTGGCGTCCGGCAAAGAAACGAGCGGAGCGTATTGTTTGCTGGAAGCGACGGTCCCTCCGGGTGGCGGTCCACCGCCACACTACCATACGCGTGAGGAGGAATCATTTTACGTGATCGATGGCGAAATTACATTCACCGTGGATGGGAAAACGATCGTAGGAAAACCGGGCACCTTTGTGCAGATCCCGAGAACCGTGCCACACGCGTTCAAGAACAATTCGGACCAACCGGTGCAGATGTTGATTCAATGTGTCCCGGCCGGGTTCGACGAGTTCTTGTTGGAAATTGCGACCGAGCTGCCATCCGCCGATAGTCCGCCGATCCCACCCACAGAAGCGGACATTGCGAAGTTGCTGGAGACCGCACCGAAATACGGCATTCACATCGTTCCTCCACCAGAACATTGATGGCTCGCCGGATCACGTTCCTCAGAACCGCAGGTTGAACGTAAATCCAACAAACGGCCCGGCTTCGTAATCGGTCTGACTCAGTTGGTTTCCGTTCTGGTCATCCAGCTTCAGTTCGCCGCCGACCTGCATACCGCCAACCACGCTGATTGAGATTTCGGGTTTCGGTGAATACTCCGCCGACAAGAAGACTGGCTGACTGCGATCTTCACCGACGCCGTTCGGAGCGAGCGTTCGATTGTCGTTCAGACGAAAACGTGTCTTGTCGTAACGTGCACCGATTCCAAAACGCCATTCTTCGAGGGGTTTCCAACCAAGCGTTAAACCAGGGCCCAACGTCGCGCCGAGTCCGCGACCGGTGCTCAGATTCCATTTCTCGGAAATCTTCCACTCGATGATGAGCACCGGGAAATAGGTTGGCGTGTCTTCGAGTTGGGTGATCGCGCCAAACCCCGGACCGATGGTCAGCTTGTCGTTGACCTTGTAGGAAAACCCGACGAAGCCACCGCCGGAAAGCGAATCACCAAATGAAGCGCCCGTTTCTCCTTGAAATCGCACGGTTGGAATGACGAACACTTTCCAATCTTCACCCACGCCCCAAATCACCGGCATGCCAATGCGAAGTGTGGAAACGTCGCTCCAGGGATTCGCACCGCCAAATCCGGTGCTCCCGGAAAAATCATAGTTCTCGAAACCATAGCCAACACTGAATGCCGCGCTGCTGTCCGGCGTGAAGGCGTAACGCACACCGGCCTGGATGATGGAAGAGTTCTTGGAAAAGCTCCCACCGTTGTCGATGTCCGTATCGAACTGGTGAACGTAACCGCCGCTCACGGCAACGCCCCATCCGGTTGGTGGACCTTTCTTTTCCATTGTGGATATCTCGGCTTTGCCGGTCTCGTTTGTCGCCGACTGCGCGCTGACCGACCCCGAAATGAGCGTGACAACAACGAGGGAACAGATTTGGGAGGTTAGAGAATTATTGGAAAAGCGTTCACGCATGGGTCGATAAGTAGACCAGATTTGAATAAATGCAAAGCAATGGTCAATTCGTCGCATGCGTAAGATCGCACCAGCGCACTACGGCAGCGCGGATGGTTCGGGCTTTACTTGAGACCAGACGCCATCAAGTTTGGGCCGAACACGAACACTCCCCGAAATGAACGAGCCAATCAGGAACAGATTCGCCGGACTGAGGCGCTGGATTAGTGACGGCCCGTGGCGCTCCAAGTCCGTCATGGTCGCATTCGTTCTCACAATTGTCGGGGCGTTCTCCTGGTATTCAGAGATCAACAAGACCTCCTCATCGGACGAAAACTTTCCAGCGACGACCAACGCGCCGATCGTTTCATCGGACGAACCAGGCGTCGATTCCGGCGCATCTCCGTCGAACTGGAGCCAGCCCTTGCCCGGCTATGCGAAGGTCAGCGCGAGCTACGTGGTGGGATGTTGCATTGGTTGGTTTTTCCGGCGGCTGACCCGGCTGGTGGTCGTGGCCTGCGGACTTGCGATCACGTTGCTCGTGTTGGTCCGGGTGGTGGGCGTCGATACCACCCCGGCGCAGGACCACGTGCGACGCGGATCCGACTGGGCGCGTCATGAACTGGCGGGATTATCCGAGCAGCTCAAGAACTCACTGCCATCCGCTGCCGGGACTGGAGTGGGAATGTTCATGGGATTTCGCCGCCGGCGTAAAGTCGCAGCGATTGAACATCCGGTTGAGCATTGACGCCCTGCCGCATTCTCGTTTCTCCATCCAGTAGCGATGGGGCTTGAGGTTGCCTTGAACGATGAAACATGTGACGAAACTCAACCCGCCGTCGGCGTTCTCTTTTTCCTGCCTGGCCGCCGCCGCCGGTTCTTTGGTTTGCCTGTTTACCCTGACGGGATTTGCCGGCGGCTGGTTTTGGATGTTCGAGCTGACCAGTCATTTTCGCGTTCAGTACACCGCGATTCTGCTCGTGCTGGCCGTGGGGTTTCTTTGCGTAAAACGATGGCGTTGGGGCGCCATCTTCCTCGCGTTCGGATTGTTGAACGGCTGGTTGCTGCTTCCGTATTTGCGCGTCACCGAAGCGGAGCGAGCAACCGCGGGACCGACGATCAAACTGCTCGCGTGGAACGTGAACAGTAGCAACGAGGACTTTGAGGAACTGTCGCGTCTTCTTGCCCGGGAGGAGCCGGACGTGGTTCTCCTGATGGAGGTCAGTCCGCGATGGGAACGATTCCTGGCCACCGGTCTCACCGGCTATCCGCATCAACAGATCGCGGCGCGCGATGACAACTTCGGCATCGCGTTATTGAGCAAACTGCCGCTGGCGAACGCGCAGACTCTCTATCTCGGCGAGGCGGGCGTTCCCAGCGTTCAGTCGCGCCTTTTAGTTGATGGTCTGAACATCGAATTCCTGGGAACTCACCCATTGCCGCCGGTCGGCTCGCTCCGAAGCCGCCTTCGCGACGAACAGCTGCACTCAGTCGCCGCGTGGGTCAATCGACAGACCAATGCGGTCGTTGTCGCGGGCGATCTCAACGCCACTCCATGGTCACCGCTTTTTCGTAATTTTACTGAAATAACGAAGCTGAAGAATAGCGCCGAAGGGCGGGCGCTGAACGGCACCTGGCCCGCGTTTTTCAAACCCATGCTCATCCCGATCGACCACTTTCTGCATTCGCCAGAAGTGGTTGTCGCGCGTCGGGAAATTCTCTCCGCCGCCGGTTCCGATCACCTGCCGCAAGTCGTCGAATTGGGGGCTGCAAAACAGCCGGTCAATCCCTGACGATCCGCAAGGCGATGTCGCCTTCAAACGTCACGGAACCGCCGATTTTAAATTCGTGGGCGCCGTCCGGAAAACCCAGATTGGAATAACAAGCAGGGTTGCCGCGCGTCAATAGATCACGACGAAGTTGTTTCCCGCCGTTGCCACCGCTGCCGGAAAACTCCAGGTGGGAATGTCCGCATTCGGAGCTTTCAAATCCACCGGCCCGCCGTTCACGCCGTACAGTTGTCATTTCAAGGTGCCGCCCACGGCCCACCCGGCGCCCTCCGCCCAGGCCACAAGCACGTCACCGGCGGCGGTGGTCGCGATCGAGGGATGACCGGATTTCGCCGATGAAACGGGATTGGCTTTGCCCAGCCTCAATCTGTCCGTCGCGAGGGAAGTCCATTCAACCTGATCGCCGGTTTCGGTCGCGAGCAGGATGCCTCGCTGATCGCCGGTCATGACGGAGCTGCTCATCGGACAGGACTGCGTGAACCAACGGTTGACCGGCGTTGCCGTGAACGTCCGCGCGTGGTCCGACGAGGTCAGCAGCATCATGTCGCGACTCACCGAATTGGCAGTGCGGTAGAGCAGATGCAGGTTGCCCGAGCCATCGACAAACGCGCGCATTCCGCAGCACCCGCAGGCACCCGTTGGGGTCGGATTGGCCTGCCCCTCGCGGGCAAAAGTTCGTCCGTCGTCCGTTGACACGGCGACGAACATCGCGCGGCCAGCCTCTCCGTCCGCAGCATCCGACGCCCGTCCGTGCCAGGCGACGTAAACGTCGCCCTGTGAATCCGCCGCCACGCTTCCGCCTCCGTCCAATCCACCGGTCCACGAGATGACGTTTCTTTCCGGCTCGAACGCGGAACCGGCCTCATTCAACCGGGTGTAGAACATCGGTGACTCCGGGTGTTTCCCTTCCCCTTTTTTCGCGGTCTTTCCACTACCCATCCATGCCACGTGAACACGATTGCTTTTTCCCAACGCGAGATGAGCGCCGCGAATGGTTCCCATGGCGATCGCGCTTCCGGCGATGTGATTCACCGGAATCGGGGGGCCAAACTCTGACTGTCCCACCGAACGCGTGACGTAGAACAAATCGCCGTTTGCCGGGTCTCCTTTGAAATAGACGAGGTGCAACGTCCCGGAATCATCGACGGCAGCCTGCGGTTGAATGCCACCGTCCGGAACGCGAACGACGTCCACGGTGGCCGCGATGATGTTCGGCGAAATGGCGAGCTGCGTGACCAGCGCCAACGAGAGGATGAATGGAGTTTTCATGGTGAATTCTCAAACAGACTGCTCCGGATGTGGGCGGGATTCAAACCATTGGTTTCAACCAAAGCGGTCGGGGAAGTCTCCGACCACGCCGGGAAAAACAAAACCCTCCGGTCGAAAACCGGAGGGGGTGTGAAGGTGGGGGTGGTTACTTGCTCAGTTTGGCGAGCAGCTTGGCGCTGTCTTTTTTAAGGTCCGAAAGGCAGGAATCGCAGCACAGCTTGACCTGTTGATTACCGACAATGAGGACGACCGGTTCGCCCATATCTCCGAGTTCTTCGTCGGACACGATGCAGGTTTCGAGCAGGTAAGGTTTGGCGGCGGCAAGTTGTGCGGCGGTGGGGTTTTCGATGACGGTTAATTCAGCGCCCGCAGAATCCGCGACTTTGCCCGCGACGTCGCCGGAGTGATCGTGATCGGCGTGATCTGTGCGGTGATCAGGGCCCGCGTGATCGCCTTCCGAGCAACCGGCGAGGAACAGCGAGGTCGCGGCGGCCAGACCAATGGTGAGGAGTTTGATGTGTTTCATTTTAGCAGTTTGACAAGTTTATCGGCGTCCAATCTACCCCCTCTGATTCCGGTTGGCAAAACTTGATTGATAGGATTGACGGATTGAGGCGTGGTTGAAACCGGATGAAGTGAGGGCGTTGCGTCGTCTTTTAATTTGAAGCTACGCTCGTCGCCGCATCCCTTGTTGCTTCCGGCAGATTCGTTTGTTACAAACCCGCCGTTCCACAACTCAAACACCGTTCCGCCATGTCCGGTCACAAAACGCCACACCAACTTTACTGGCGAGCCAATCTGATTGTGCTCGGTATCCTGCTCTCCATCTGGTTTCTCTTTTCCTGTGTGTTCAGCATTTTTCTCGTGGACCGGTTGAACGAGTACAAGCTGGGCGGGTTCCCGCTGGGTTTCTGGATCGCACAGCAGGGAACCACCGTCGTCTTCATCATCTTGACCGCCACCTATGTCGGCATCATGAGCAAGCTCGACCGCAAGTATGATGTGGAGGAAAACCTACAATGACCGACATCAACAAGTGGACGATCGTCATGGTCGGGTTCTCGTTTGCGCTCTACATCGGCATCGCGATCTACACCCGGGTCAAAACCACCAAGGGATTTTACGTTGCCGGCCACGGCGTGCCCGCAATCTTCAACGGCATGGCCACCGGCGCGGACTGGATGAGCGCGGCGTCGTTCATCTCCATGGCGGGCCTGATCTCGTTCATGGGTTACACCGGTTCGATGTATTTGATCGGCTGGACTGGTGGTTACGTGTTGCTCGCGCTGTTGCTCGCGCCGTATTTAAGAAAATTTGGCAAGTTCACCGTGCCGGATTTTGTCGGTGACCGTTACTACTCGAACGCCGCCCGGCTGGTGGCCATCATTTGCGCGATCTTCATTTCATTCACCTACGTCGCCGGACAAATGCGCGGTGTGGGCGTCGTCTTCTCGCGGTTTCTCGAAGTGGACATCAACCTGGGGGTGGTCATCGGCATGGTACTGGTCTTCACCTACGCGACACTCGGCGGAATGAAGGGCATCACCTGGACGCAGGTCGCGCAGTACGTCGTGCTGATCATCGCGTATCTCGTTCCCGCGATCGTGATTTCACTTCAAATGACCGGCAACCCGATCCCGCAATTGGGCTTCGGCTCAAAAATACTTGAGGGCGACAACGCCGGGATGTTCCTTCTGGAGGCCATCGACAAGATTCATGTGGACCTTGGTTTTCCTGAATACACGGCCACGTTCGTTGGTGGAAAGAAGAGCATGATCGACGTGTTCGCGATCACGATGGCCTTGATGGTCGGAACCGCCGGACTGCCGCACGTGATCATTCGTTTTTACACCGTGAAGAGCGTGCACGCAGCGCGTTGGAGCGCGTTGTGGTCGATCATTTTCATCGGCATTCTTTACACCACGGCCCCGGCCATCGCGACCTTCGCGCGGGTCAACATGATTCAGACGCTGCACGGCAAACCGTACGCGAACGCACCCGGCTGGTACAAAAACTGGGAGAAGACCGGACTCATCGCCTGGGTGGACAAGAACGGCGACGGACTGATTCAGTACGGCCCGGGCAATCCTTTCAAGATGATGCCCGGCGCCAGCAAGGTGGTTCCCACGCTTCAGGACAAGGACGCCCGCGGCACGTTCGGCGAACCGTTGCTTCAGAATGAACCAACGGATGTCGGCAACGAACTTTACGTCGATGCCGACATCATGGTGCTCGCGAATCCAGAGATTGCTCGATTACCCGCCTGGGTGGTTGCGCTCGTGGCGGCGGGCGGACTCGCCGCAGCGCTTTCCACGGCTGCTGGACTGTTGCTCGTGATCTCTTCGTCCATCTCGCATGACCTGATGAAGAAGATTCTCAAACCGGGAATGAGCGACGCTGAGGAACTCAAGTGGGCGCGTGTCGCCGCCGGTGGCGCGGTGATCGTCGCCGGTTACTTTGGCATCAACCCTCCGGGTTTTGTAGCGCAGGTGGTGGCGTTCGCGTTCGGTCTCGCGGCGAGCAGCTTCTTCCCGATCATTATTCTCGGGATCTTCAGCAAACGCACCACGAAGGAAGGCGCGATTTCTGGAATGATCACGGGCATCTCCTTCACGTTCCTCTACATCGTCTACTTCAAGTTCATCAAACCGACGTCGGGGCCGGACGAATGGCTCTTTGGAATCAGCCCGGAAGGCATTGGCACCATCGGCATGCTGCTGAATTTCATCGTCACCCTCACCGTAAGCCAGTTCACGCCAGAACCACCGGCCAAGGTCAAAAGGCAGGTCGAAACGCTGCGTTATCCCGGCCACGGAAAGAAGAAGACGATTGAGATATGAACTCACCGGCGGTGCCGGGTTGTCTCGGCCATCCGACAGTATTCCGCAACTTCTTTTGATTCGGGCGCGAAAGCGGAGTGCCCGATTCGCAAGCGGTTTCCAAACCCTGAAAGTCAGGTTGCCTTCAACTTTTGTGTTGATTGGCGTTTGCCACGGATGCTGACGCCGTGCTACTCGTGCGTCTGGAATCACCTTTCACTTATGCAAACCACCGCTGACGTTCGTCGAGGCCGTAAGACTGTTGTTTTCTTTCTGACCCTTCTCCTGATCAATTTTCCCTTGTCCGCGCAACTCGCGCTGATTCGCCAGGGGAGCGATTCCGGGGGTACCGCTGAACCGGATGACTGGCACGGGTGGGCGGTGGCCCTGGGCGATTTCAACAACGATGGCTACGATGATTTCGCGGCCGGTGCCCCGCTGGAGAAGACCGCCTCCCAGGTGTTTTCGTCGGGTACGGTGGTTATCAATCCGGGGTCAATTTACGGCATCACCTGGGTGAACGCGTATTCGTTGTCAGTCATCGACGGAAGCCTCGATCCCTCGGAAAACCACCAGATGGGGCGCTCGTTGGTGGTGGGAAATTTCAACGGCGACGCCTACGACGATCTCGCGGTGGGGCTGCCGGGTTCCACAGTGAACGGCCAGTCGGCGGCGGGGCGCGTGCTGGTTTACTACGGCGGCTCGAACGGATTATCGGGGGTCGCGGATGTGATTCATCAGGGACTCTTGGGCGCGGCGGTGGAGACCGGTGATTTGTTCGGTTGGACGCTCGGCGCAGGCCGGCTGGGTGACGACGGCTACGACGATCTCGTCATCGGCGCGACCGGCGAGAACGAAGATCGCGGTGCGGTGTTTGTCATTCGCGGCGGCCAGCTCGGGTTGAACCTGGCGACCACGCAGATTCTACTGGGCGAAGATCTGGGGTTCGCAAATCAACCGGGCGACACGTTTGGCAGCGCCATCGCCGTGGGAAACATCGTAGGATTTTCCGGCGGTGAATTGATCGTGGGAGCGTCGGGTGCGGAACTGAGTCCAAGCGCGTCGGCCAGCGGCATGGTTTACATTGCCAACGCGTCCGATCTCGCGGTGGCCACCACCGGCGTGCAGCGCATCACTCCCCTGGATTTCGGTGATCAACTGTTTACCAACGGCGGGTTTGGCGCGGCGTTGTGCGTCGGCAAGTTCTGGGGTGACACCACTTTGGACCTGGCGATTGGTGCGCCGGGCAATCACGGCGGCGGGCGCGTTTATGTCGGTCGCGGAACATCGCTGGGAATGGTGTGGAACACGACGCTCAAGCAGAACGAACCTCCCCCTACGCACGTCGGCGTGCCCTTGTACGACGAACCCGGGGATCAATTCGGCGCGTCATTGGCCGCCGGTGACCACAACGGCGACGGCTTTGATGAACTCGGTGTCGGGACACCGCGTGAGGATTTTGAAGCGTCCGCAACCGGCACCGACACCGGCACCATTTACATTTTCCCGGGAAGCGCCGCAGGTCTTTCTCAGGACGACGCAACCGCCTACTGGACCATTGATCTGGGCGACACGGATTTCGCCGAAAGTTGGCTTGGCTACTCGCTCGCGGCGGGCCGGACGTCCGCTTCACCCCGGCACAGTTTCGTGGCGGGCGCTCCCCGGAGCAACGGTGATCGCGGACAGGTGTTTGACATCGCGCCATGGCGGCAGGTCAACCGGGTGCTGTGCCGGTCCGCCCTTTCCGCCGATTGCGAGGGGAATATCATTTACGCGTTGCGTCCGTTCGACCGGGTCAAGATCGCCAGCACCACCAAGATCATGACCGTGCTCCTTGCCAGCGAGGCGACCAAACGGCCTGGCAACGATCCGTTGCGCGTCGGGTTGCAGGAGCAATACACGGTCGAGCCGTGGATCTATGCCGGCTTCCCGCTGACCAGCAGTTGCTCAATCTACGGATTCACCCCGATCCCGCAGAACATGTCCGAATCGTATTCCTTTCAGGACCTGTTGCATGCGTGCATTTTTCCCTCGGGCAACGACGCCGCGTTTGCGATCGCCGATGCGATGACCGGCGAGATCAGCAGCTGGAACGGCATCACCGGCTCGGCACCACAGTTTGTCGCGTTGATGAATGCTCGCGCCGCGCAGATCGGGATGGGCAACACGCTTTTCACCAACCCTGCCGGCACCGATCCGGGCGATCCGTATTCGACCGCGTACGACATGTGGCTGCTCGCGAAAACCGCGATGGCCGACGACCTGTTCCGAAGCGTCGTCAGCCGCAACAATTACGGCCTGAACAAAATCCTCCCGGGCAACAACCCCGGCACGTTTGTCAACGTTCCCGTCAACCTCTCCTACGGATGGCTCAACGGAATGCAGAACCGCGACGCCCGCATCATCGGATTAAAACCCGGCAGCACGCCCGGCGCGAAATCAACCGGCGTGGTCGCCGCGGAATATGATGTCGCCGGAACCAAGCTCGCCTATGCCACCGGTTTCGGCTGGGACAACAGCACCTACGGGCGCGACCGCCTCGCGGAACTCGTCCAGCTCGGGCTCGCCTATTGCGACCCGGACTTCAACACCCCGGACGGATTGTCCGTTCCTACTCCGCCGAACGGCAGCAGTCCGCTCGCGCGCGGCACGTTCAATTACGCGGACGCGACCCCGACGGCGCTGCAGTTCGCCTCCTTCGGCAATGGCGAACCGGATCCGCAGAATCCCGAGACGCCGTCCGACACCCTGGCGATCATCGATCTGCACGCATTCAATCGCACCGAGGTCGCCGCGACCGCAAAAGTCGTCTGGAAGTATCGGGCGCTCTGGGAGATGGCCCCCGGCAGTCGTGCCGGTCTGCGGATTGATCCGGTCGTGGGTGGCAACGTGCGGTTGCACGTCCTGAATGAAGCGGGCGATCCGAACCCGATGGATGCGAGCCTGCTGCTGGGCGGCACCTTCAATCCGACTGGTTCTGAACCGGTGACGCTTGCTCCCGGTGTCGATCTTTATCCCGCCGCTTGGAACAACTTCCCCATCGCGGCGGGTCCGGCGGAAATGATCATCGACAATGACGGACGGGAAACAATTCTCCTGTCACTCGACGCGACGTTCGAAGTGGAGATGACGTTCAACGGACGGCTGGGCGAGCAGGTTCACGTGCAGCTCCAGCCGCTCATGGCCTCGATCCGGTCCGGCCACGTGCTGTGTCGCGGCGATGCGATTCCCGGTGATCCGTTCGCCCTGGACCTGATCGCAGAAGACCGCCAGGCCGGGGCGCAATTCGTGCCCCCGCTCATCATCACCGGGTTTGATCGGGAAACGCAGCCGACCGGTCGCACGGAACAACTCTCCATGAACATCGCCGGTGAGAATTGGGGTCTGCCCATGGACGCGTTTATCAACGAAATTCTGGTCGAATCCACCGACACGCTGAACAGCGGAATCTGGCAGGAACTCGAACGCATCCCCGTTGATCAGGCCACCAGTTACCCGTGGCAAAGCGAAGAGCCCGTGCAACAAAACCGATTCCTGCGCGTCCGCAGCGCGCCGACGTCAGCGAGGTGAGAAACGGTTTCGAACGACGTGGCCAAATGACAACCCCGTTGGGATCGAGCGGAGCGCGGGTCAGTGACCCGCAGCGCGTATGCATGTTGACCACGCGGTAACCCGCGCACTTCGGCCCCATAGTCCCACGCGCTGCGACTCACAGAGTCGCGCTCCGCAGCGTCTTTCGAGCGCCGACCGTTGCAAAGGGCTGCTACCGGACAGATCGTGGCGTCGTCGGTATTTCCTCCGGTCGTCGGACATTCCCGGCGAGCGCCGTGTTGGCAACCCAGCGACGCCAGTGCAGGCGGTCGCCCAGATCGTCGAGGAACGAATAGACAACCGGTGTCACGAGCAGGGTGAGCAACAGGCAGAGCGCCTGCCCGCCAATGACGACGATGGCCACCGCCCGGCGTTCTTCCGCGCCCGGCCCGGTGCCCAGCGCGAGCGGCATCATGCCCGCCACCAGCGTCAACGTCGTCATGAGAATCGGCCGCAGCCGGTCGCGGTTGGCTTGGAGAATCGCCGGCAACCGTTCCATGCCCTGCCGCCGGAGCGTGTTCATGTGGTCGATCTGCAGGATGGCGTTTTTCTTCACGACGCCGAACAACACCAGCAATCCAAGCGCGGAATAGAGATTCAGCGTGTTGCCCGTAATCCACAGTGAAAACAGGGCGAACGGCAGCGAGATCGGCAGTGACAACAGGATGGTCAACGGATGAACGAGACTCTCGTACTGCGAGGCCAGAATCATGTACATGAAGATGACGGACAGTAGAAACGCCCAGAGGAATTCGCGGAACGTGCGTTCCAGTTCGCGGCCTCCGCCACCGATGCGGATGCTGTAGGTGGGCGGCAGATTCATTTCGGCAACGGCGTTGCGCAACACGTCGAGCCGGTCCGCGAGCGCGTAGCCCGGGGCTATTTCAGCCCGCAGCGCGGCCATGCGTTGCCGGTCCACGCGATCGATTCGCGAGGCGGTTTTCTCCGGATGAATCGTGACCAGATTGTCGAGCCGCACGAGACCGTTGCGTCCGGGAACATAGAGGCGCGCAATCGATGCCGAATCTCCGCGATCTGCGGCGACGAGCCGGAGTTGGACATCGTAGTCTTCATTCATGTCAGGGTCACGGAAACGGGAGGCCCGCTCATCCCCGCCGACCATGATGCGCAGCGCGGTCGCGATATCCTGAGTGTCGACCCCCAGCGCGGCGGCCCGCTCCCGGTCGATCTTCACGCGGAGTTCCGGGGTGTCCAGTTTGAGCGTGATGTCCGCGTCCACGAGACCCAGCTCCGGCGCGCGCTGCCGCAGGTCGTCGGTGTAGCGATAGAGCGATTTGAGATCAGGCCCGAGTAGGGCAAAATCGATGCCGTAGTTCCGGCCGCCTCCGGTGTTGATGGACGAACGCCCGCCACTGATCGAAATGCGCAGATCGGAAAACTTGCGCAACCGGCTTCGCACGTCGCGAATCACGTCGTTCTGCGAATAGTTGCCGTTGAACGCATCCCACGGCCGCAAACTGAACAGCCGGCTGATGGAAAAAACACGTTCTTCATGGGGTGCCAACCGGATAAAAACCCGGCCCTGTCCGGAACCACCGAAACGGCTGGAGCCCGCACTCGCCAGAACGACTGGCAGCTGTTTCATGCTGAGCAGCTCGGCCTCGATGGTCTTCATGACATCATCCATCGCTTCAAAGCTGGCTCCCTCCGGCGCGGTGACGCGGACTTCAAATTCGCCCTCGTCGGTATTCGCCGGAGTGAACTCCTGAGGCACCATCCGGTACAACGGGTATGACAACAACATCACCGCAATGGCCAGCCCGGCCACGATCCACCGGTAGCGCATGGAAAACTCGAGGGCGCGCGCATAATTGCGGTCCAGCAGACCGTAAAGTCCTCGACGCGATGTCGGGTCCCCGACGTGATCTTCCCGGTGCAACAGGCGTGCGCTCATCAACGGGGTGAGGGTGAACGAGACCAGCAGGCTGACCAGAACGGCGACCGCCGCCGTAAGCCCAAACTGAAACAGGAACCTCCCCGAGATGCTCGACATGAAGGAGACCGGCACAAAGATGACGACGAGACTCAGCGTGGTGGCCATGACCGCCGGTCCGATTTCTTTGGTGGCTTCCCGGGCCGCTTCAAACGGATGCATTTTCTTTTCCTCGACGAAGCGGAAAATGTTTTCGAGCACCACGATCGCGTCATCAATCACGATGCCGACCATCAGCACGAGCGCGAGCATGGTGACGCTGTTGAGAGTAAAGTTCATGGCCCACATCATGCCGAAGGTCGACACGACGGAAGCCGGAATGGCGACGGCGGCGATAATCGTTGCGCGCCAGTTTCGCATGAAGGCGAACACCACGAGGCTCGCCAGGATGCTGCCGAGAATGAGGTGCCGTTGGATCTCATCGAGAGCCTGGTAAATGTAACGGGACTGATCCTCGATCACCTCCACTTTGATGTCATCCGGCATGTCGGCCAAGATCCGCGGCAGCCGTTCCTTGATCCCTTCGATCACCGTCACCGTGTTGGCGTCGGCCTGCCGCCGGACTTCGAGTGTCACGGCCGGTCGTCCGTTGAGCCGCGAAACGGAACGCAGCTCCTTGATGCCGTCCTCGGCGTAACCAATGTCGCGCACACGGACCGGACTGCCGTTGACCGTGGCGATCACCAGTTCATTGAATTCCTCCGGATTGGTGATGCGACCCATGGTGCGAATCGTTTGTTCCTTGAGCGAACTGACCACCTGCCCGCCGGGAACATCCGCATTCTGCCGCGCGATTGCCGCGCGAACCGCCGTGATCGGCAAATTGAAAGCCGCCAGCCGCTCGGCGTCCACCCAGACGTTGATCGAACGTTCGTGCCCGCCGCGCACCTGCACTTCGCCCACACCCGGCGCGCGTTCGAGCTGCACTTTCACAATTTTGTCCGCCAGCTCGGTCAGCTCGCGGACACTGCGCGCGCCCGACATCGCGATCGTGATGGCCGGCGAACGGTCCGCATCGAACTTTGACACCACGGGAGGGTCCGCCTCCACCGGCAGATCACTCGTCACGCCGGCCAGCCGGTTGCGCACATCCTCGGCGGCCACGTTCACATCCCGGTTGAGATCAAACTGGATGATGATCAAACACGAACCGTAAAAGGAAATGGATCGCAACTCGTCGATCCCTTCCACCGTGTTCACCGCCTCCTCGATCCGCTGCGCAATCAACGTCTCCATTTCCACCGGCGACGCGCCGGGCAGCCGGGTGGAAATATAAATCGTGGGAATCTCAACCGACGGCGTGCGGTCCACACCGAGGTGCAGGTAACCGGTGATGCCCACAACGACCAGTGCCATGATGATCATGGTCGCAAAAATCGGCCGGCGAATGGAGATGGCGGCGAGCTTCTGCATGACTTCAGGACGTCGGTTGGGCCGGTTTTTCCGGGCGCGCGGTCTCGACCGGTTGACCGTTCTGGAGTTTGCCCGGATTCACGATGACGCTCTCGCCGACTTTGAGATTCTCCAAAACTTCCGCCCAGTCCTCCTGCCGCACGCCCGTGGTGATCACCCGCTCGGCTGCCTTGCCATCGGCGATCACAAACACCTTTTCAATGCCGGCGAATGTGACGATGGCGTTGGTGGGGACCGTCAACGTCGGGTCCGCGTTTTTCACAACAATTTCCGCGCGGGCAAACATCCCGGGATGAAGGCGGCCGTCGTTGGCGATATCCGACTCAACAAAGAGGACGCGACGCTGCGGATCAATCGCCGGGCTGACGCGCAGGATGTTGCCGACGCGTTTTTCGTCCATGCCTTCCACCCAGGCGCGAACGGAGAGACCCGCGCTCACCAAAGGAGCATCGCGCTCGGAAACCTCCAGGCGAAGTCGAAGAGGGTTCATTTGAACGAGGGTCATCACCGGATCTCCGGCCCGCAGGTATTCGCCCGGACTGGATCGCCGCTCCTGCACCGAGGCCTCGAACGGCGCGCGCAGGACCGTGTCCGTGAGTTGTTGCTCGGCGATGTCGTGCTCCACCTGACGCTGCTCCAGCATCGCGATGCTCTGGCGGATTTCCTCCAACGCGACCTGATACCGGTTGTCGGCGATCGTAAACGCGGCCTCAGCAGAATCGAGTTCTGCCTGCGAAATCACACCCTGCGTCTGGAGCCGCGCGATGCGATCCCGGTTGGCCGACGCCTCGCGCAAGACGGCCTGCGCCTGGCGCACCAGGCTGGTCTGTTCGGGATCCACCTTGCCGGAGTCATCGTCCGGCGCGAGGCCGAGCCGGGCGCGGGCCTGGGAAAGGGCGGCCAGTGCTTGCCGGACGCGCAGTTCGTAGTCGTGCGGTTCGATTCGCGCGAGTTCGTCACCGGCACTGACGGCGCTGCCGAGATCCACGCTGACGGAGGAAAGCCTGCCGGCGACCTTGGTGCTGAGTGTCGCCTGCTCGCGCGCCATGAACGAGCCAAAGACTGTGATGGTACGTTCGACGTTGCGCGAGATTGCGGGAGTGACGCTGGCGGACCGGGCTTCCTTGGGGCCGCCGCTGCTTCCCTTGGGAGAGGAATGATCTCTACAAGCGGAGGTGGCAAGGAGAGCCCCCGCGAGAAGACCGGTTGATAAAACGTTGCCAAACGTGCGAGCCATGGATTTTCGATTGTCGAAGAAAGGATTTGCGGGACCAGAAAATAATTTCGCCCGCGCCGGGTGGTCTTCGTGTTGCCGGACTGTGTCAGCGCAACAAACAAATGCCACACCAAACTACGAAGATCAGTAAGCGTGACACCAAGCTCCCCTGTTCATGAGAGTCGTAGATGCCGTAGCATGGCGTGCTATGAGATCTATGACTGAGTCGGATTCTTCGTCCGCGCCCTCCCTGATCAAGACTGATGCGCTGGGGCGCATGCGCACTTC
>JBDNGP010000087.1:0-19853 GCA_041689265.1 Verrucomicrobiota bacterium | reverse complement strand
TTGTCCGTTTCATTTTGCGAACGCCAGGGGGAGGGACTGGTTCCGGTCGCCCTTCGGGCTCCCTCCACCAGTCCCTCCCCCCTCATGCCTTGTAGTGTATTGATTCTTCCCTTTGAGGTCACGGACTCAGAAACGGCGGGCTGGACTGCCAGTGCCGTAAGCAATCTTCGCGGCTCTGGCAGCGATGTGCTCCAATGCCTGCAAACGGTCGCCTGATGCGGACTGCGGCGACGCCGCAATCTCCGAGAGCAAAGTGTCGGCGGTGCGCTCTAGGTTCTGAAACTCCTCAATCTCGTTTTGCGTTGGTGTCATACGAGCGTGTGAAGCGGCTTAGTTCAACAGGCAGTTCAGCCAAACTCAGGTTGTCCGTGGACCGGAAACGTAGGCCTTTAGTGTTTTCCATTATGAGTTGAAGCGTAGCGGTTTGCACTGCTCGGCCAATGTTTTCGTTTGAGCCAGAGTAATCCAAAAGCTTCGATCAATCCGGGCGTCGAGTTTTGTGAATGAAGTGCCGCAAGTCTATCCGCAGGGAGGGTGCGTCGCTCCGCGCGCGCCACCGTGAACCGGACGGGGTTTCAAACGTTCAGAAGGATTGACGAAAAACTGACGCCTTCGAAGTCCCTCAGCGGACCGCGCGGAGCGACGGATTTCTGGTGAAATATTTATTCGAGCGTGAATCATCGCTCACCGATACCGCAGCACGGCTTCCACGGGGTAGTGATCGGACGGATACCGACCGTTGTCCTGGGTGTAGTTGATCACCGAACTGCGGGTGATCAACTCGGGTGAATGTAAAATCCAGTCGATGCGGGGGCCTTCGCGCACACCTACCCACCTTGAGAATGACGCTTCGTTTGGCGAACGTTCAGGGTTAGTCACGCGATAGCTGTCGACCAGCTTGGTGCCGGAAAACCCTGTGGCATTTACAAGCGCGGCATACGGGGCTTTGTCTTCGTCGGTGTTGAAATCACCGGTGATGACGAGCGGGTATTCACCCTGGAATTCCTCCCACTTCGTCCGCATTAGTTTCGCCGATTCCAGGCGTGCGGTTGGCCCGCGATGATCGAAGTGAACGTTCGAAAAGATGATCACGCGATCATTCTTCAGATCCCGTAGCGCGACCCAGCTCAACATCCGCGGCAACGACGAATCCCAGCTTTTGCTCCCGGCGATCTCCGGCGTTTCGCTGAACCAAAAATGTCCGGAATCCTCCAGCGCGAACCGGCTCGTCTTGTACATCAACGGCACGTATTCGCCCTTCTCCTTTCCGTCCTCCCGCCCGACTCCATGAAACGCGTAGCCCTTCAGGTTCTCCTTCAGAAAATCCGCCTGAAATCCGAGCACTTCCTGCAGCCCGAGCAGGTCCGGATCAAACACCTTGATGGTGTCGAGCACGAGATCCTTGCGTTGCGGCCAACTGTTGGTGCCGTCATCGGCGGCGCCGTAGCGGATGTTGAAACTCATCACCTTGAGCAGGGGAGTGTCGGCGGCCTGGACATGAGTGGCGTGACCCAGAACACAGACTGTGACGAAGAGCAGGAGAATTCGTGTAATTCGTTTCATAGGAGTGTTGGAGAGATTGGATTGTCGGTTGAAAAACGAAAGGAAATTTTGAGCTTGTTGATGTTTGAGTGCTGGGCGAGGCACACGTAGCGCAGATTGTTAATCGGCCGTGTCGCGGACTGGTAGTCGGCCGATGGATGGAAAGTTGTGTTGGCTCGCGGGCCGCGGTTGCCCATCTGCGATCCGGCAGACTGCCAGTCTGCGACACCTGGTTGGCTCAGTCCGCGCCCGCGGCATACCGGATCGGCGGACAGATGGTGTACCAAGGTTCTTCGTTGGAAACATCGACAGTGAAGTCGCCTTCCGCGTCGACCGGGCTGAGTATCGCCAGGATCGTTAATTCCTCGTCGAACGGATTGCAGGTCGCGTGCGGTATATCGCGGGGAATGTGCGCGATCTCGCCCGGCCCGAGGATTTGCTTTTCCTGCCCCACCCATTGCTCCGCCCTGCCCGAAAGCACGTAGATGATCTCCTCGCGTTCCGGGTGCTTGTGGAAATTGTGTGCGTCGCCGGCGGGGAATGTCGCCCTGACAAGCATCAATCGTTCAGCGCCGGTCAGAGCTTCATTCGACAATGTCTCCGTTGTGCACCACGGGAACGAACCGGGTTCCACGTCATTCGAGGTGATGAAGTGTTGACCCATGAACGCTTTGTTTCGCCGACGGATGAACCGGTCGTTTGATTACAGGCCTTTGACTTCCCAGCCTTGCCGATACTCGCGTTTCACAAATTGATTCGCCTCGGCCACATTGGTGAACTTCAGATTCGGTGCATCCCATTGCAGTGTTGTCTTGGGGAACCGGCTGGCGACGCTCCCCAGCAGAATGGCCTCGGTGAGTGGTCCGGCATAACCGAAATTGGCCTGCGTCTTTCCTTCACCGAGACAGGCATCGACGAATTGATGCCAGTGATCCGCCCCTTCCACTTTGGGGTAGGCGTATTCCGGCACTCCTTTTCCAAGGATCAGGTCCGGCATCGCGATGTGTGGCAACAGCAGGACGCCCTGGGTGCCCACGAAGATGGAGCCCTGATCCGGCACCGGTGTGTCTCCCGGTTCGCCCAGCAAACGTTGAATGTCGGCGGGCGGACGTTGATCGCCATCGTACCAGGTGACGTTCACTGTTTTGCCCTCGGTGAATTCAGTCCCGGGGAAAACGTAATGGATGATCGCGTCGGTGGCCCAGCTGTGCTGGTTGGGCGCAGCGCCTTCGGATCGAACAGAAATGGGCGCGGTCAGGGCCAGCGCCTTGAAAACGGGATCGTAAATGTGGCAGCCCATGTCACCAAACGTGCCGGTGCCGAAATCGAGACGACGACGCCAGTTGGCTGGTTGATACCAGCCTCCGTCGAGGTAGGGGCGCATGGCGCAGACTCCCACCCACATGTCCCAATTCAGAGAGGCCGGCACCGGATCATGGCGATCAGGCATCACGCCGTTGTCGCCCCATTTCTTGTTGCTCCAGGTGTGGACCTCCTTGACCTTGCCAATCGCCCCGTCCTGGACGAGCCGGACGGCTGTCCGGTATTCCCGGCTGCTGTGGATCTGGATGCCCATCTGCGTGACCAGACCTTTTTCGCGAGCGACCTCCGTCAACCGGCGTGTCTCGTAGATGTCATGGGTCAACGGTTTCTGCCCGTAAACATTGATTCCGCGCTGCATGCTGGCCATTCCCATCGCCGCGTGCATGTGATCGGGGGTCGACACATTCACCGAGTCGATGCCCTTTTCCTTGTCCAGCATCTCACGCCAGTCCTGGTAAATCTTCGCTTCGGGAAACTTCTTGCGGACTTCCGCCGCGCGACTGGTTTCGACTTCCGACACGGCGACCAGCCTGACTTTCGGATGACTGGCGATCGCCGTGAGATCGGCGAGGGCCATGCCATTGGCTCCGAAACTGGCGTGGTTCAGCATGCCATTGGGTGAAGCGCCCCGGAGCCCCGAGGTGATGAATGGTGCGGCGACGGCGGCGGTGCCGAGCTGTTTGAGGAACGAACGACGACTGGTGTGCAACGAGGATTTCATGAATGAATTGTTTGCTGAGAACAAGGTGAACAGGGAATGGATGAACCAGAGCCGGGAATTATTCAATCAGATTGGGTGGGCAACTTAACGAGGCAACCGTTCCGGCATGTCGGCGATGACGTAGGCCATGATCGCCATCGCGGCGGCGCACCGGTTGAATTCGGCGATGTCCAGCTTGTCGATCGTGTCGGCATCGGTGTGGTGGTACCAGAAATATTTCTCACGATCCACATCCAGTCCCATCACCGGGACGCCCTCGCTGAGGAGGTGCATGACGTCGGAAACACCGGCCCCCCATTTTAAGCGGTCCGCACCCAGCGGCTTCAACAGCGGGGAGAACTCCTCGAACAACGCCATGGCCTTCTCGCTGCCGGTGAAGCTGAAACCCTCCGGAGCGAACGTGCCCTCATCTGATTCCATCGCGATCAGGTGATTCTTCAACTCGGCTTCGTGCTGGTCGCGATACGTCTTCACGCCGGCCATCCCGTTCTCTTCGTTCGTCCAAAATACGATGCGGATGGTGCGTTTCGGACGGAGGTTCAGTTCCTTGAGAATGCGAACAGCCTGCCACGACGCGAAACAACCGCCGCCGTCATCCATCGCGCCGGTCCCGACATCCCAGGAATCGATGTGGCCGCTGAGCACGACGATCTGTTCAGGGTGTTCCGTGCCGACCAGCTCGGCGACAACGTTCCGCGACAGCGCGTCCGGCAACATCTGCGCCTCCATTTTGAGTTCGATTTCGATTGATTCACCGCGCTCCTGAATCCGTTGCAGCATCTCGGCATCTTCGATCGAGATCGCGGCGTGCGGAATCTTCGTCACGTTGTCATCATAGTTCATCACGCCCGTGTGCGGGGTCTGCATGGAGAACGGCGCGACCGAACGGACGAGGCTCGCAATCCCGCCGGCCTTCGCGGCCTCAATCGCGCCGTTCATGCGAAACATGACCGTCTGCCGGTACTCGGTGAACGGTGCATTGAACACGATGATCTTGCCCTTCGCCTCCGCGTTCTTCTCCTTCAATTCCTCGAACGAAGTAACCACCAGAGCTTCCGCATGAATTCCCCCCGATGGCGTTCCAACACTGCCGCCGAGTCCGAGCATGTGAAGTTCATATGGCCGAGGCGAAATGACGCGGGCCGACTCCTTGCCACGCGACCAGTGCGGCACCATGACCGGTTCACCGCGAACATTCTCAAAACCGTCCTTCTTCAGTTCGGCGAGACACCAGTCAATCGCGTCCTCCAGATTTTGTGTCCCACTGAACCGCGGCCCAAACGTGTCGCACATCTCCGCGAGGCGGTTGAACGCCGTCGAGTCGGCGAGGCCGGCTTCGATAATTTGTTTGGCGGTGGATTGGTATTGAACAGTGAGTGGTCGCTCGTCCGCGGCACCAGCGGCGGAGGTAACCAGTAAGAGTGAGGGAAAGACGAAACAAAGCAGTAGAAGGCGGCTTTTCGTTGGGAGCATGCCATGGACTCTACAGAAAGAGAGAATTGTGAACACCGGATTTTTGAAGCCAGCTGTGTGGTGGGCTGACCATTACCCACAATTAGGTGGACGCAATTCCAGCCGATCCCAAACGGGTTGCGTCATCAGCGTTGCGTTCGGGCTGCAACCCCGTTGGGGTTGGGCGATTTTCCCTGTCTCACCCAAGGTAGCTCGTGCCTCGCAACCTTGGGCTTTGAGCCGGAATCCCTTTGGGATTCAATTCCCCGACATCGCAAAAATGTGGCAAATGGTCAGGCGGTGGGAGAGGCAACCAAACAACAGCGACTGCTGGCGGTCCGGAGCAAGGTGTTTCCGGAGAGGAAGCCGAACTTCTGCCTTGCCGGAAAGTTGCGCTCCCGCCATTGCCCGGGGACTGGGAGCTGGCGGCGTCCCAGCACTCTGACCGGATGTCTCGCGATGTGGCCCCTTGCCCGGCGGGTTCTTGAGCCGCTCGTCGTCCATGGTGAAGCCCTGGAAGTGGCCCCTCGGCGTATCACGCGAGCCGGACGCGCAAGCCCTCGGCCCGGGCTGCGGAGGATGAGGTTCTCAAGCAGGAGATCCTGGAGATCCACGGGCGAAGCAAGGAACGCTTTGGCCACCGGCTGATGCAGGGCCGGCTGGGCGCGCGCTGCGGCCGGGACCGGACCCTTCGTCTGATGCGCTCATTGATCATCACGGTTGGAAAATGTTCAGGTTTTTGTAAGTTTCGGATCCTTGGCGCACACTCATGGTGTGAACCGAAATTCAAAGACTTCGAGATGATGAAAAACTTTAAATCCTTCCTGGGCGCGGTGGCGGTGGCTCCGTTGCTGGTCGCTTTCACCGGTTGCTCCGATTCGCAGAGCGCCGAAAACACCCCCCCCGAACCCACTCCGACGAACGCCGTCGTGGAAGAGGCGGACACGGCGGCGGGCCATTGGGAGGGCGAGATCACTTTGCCGGGCACCGCGCTCGGAATTCGTGTGGACCTGGAACGGACCGGGGACACTTGGGGCGGCTCCATCGACATCCCGGTTCAGGGTCTTCGCGGTTTCGCGTTGGGCGACGTCACGGTGCAGGACGGCACCGTTTCCTTCGCCATGCCGAAGATCCCCGGTGATCCTGTTTTCACGGGCAAGTTGTCGGACGACGCCCAATCCATCGCGGGCGATTTCAGCCAGATGGGAAAGACGTTCGCCTTCGCGATCAAGCGGACTGAAGCCAGGCTGGAGAAAGGGGAAACACCGGGCAAAGGCATCCCGGGAGAAGGTTTTGCCGGCGCATGGCAGGGCGGCTTGAAGGTCAATGGCATGGAGCTGCGGTTGCTTTTCAAACTGAATGAAGCCGACGGAAAACTTTCCGGCACGATGGTCAGCATCGATCAGGGCACGAACGACATGCCGATGGACCTGGTCAGCGTGAAGGGGCGGGCGCTTCACATCGAAATGAAATCCATTGGAGGAATGTACGACGGTGTCATGAGTGATGACGGTTCGGAAATCTCGGGCGAATGGAAACAGGGTGGAAAGACGTTTCCGCTGAAGATCGTGCGACTGGAAAGAGCGCCGGACATGAGCCGGTCGCAGGACCCGAAGAAACCGTATCCATACGCGGAGGAGGAAGTCGTCTTCAAAAACGAAGGGGCATCCATCCGGCTGGCCGGGACGTTTACTTTTCCGAAGGGCAAGGGGCCGCATCCGGCGGTGGTGTTGATCAGCGGTTCCGGTCAGCAGGATCGCGACGAGTCCCTCATGGGGCATCGTCCGTTTCTCGTGTTGGCGGATCACCTGACGCGGAACGGAATTGCCGTGCTTCGATTTGATGATCGTGGAGCCGGGAAGTCCACGGGGAAATTCTCCGACGCGACGACCACGGATTTCACGACGGACGCCTTGGCTGCGGTCGCGTATTTGAAAACACGAAATGAAGTGGATGGCAAACGGATCGGGATCATTGGCCACAGCGAAGGAGGGCTGGTCGCCCCCCAGGCCGCCGCGCAATCGGACGATGTCGCGTTCATTGTTCTGCTGGCGGGCGTCGGTGTTCCCATGGACCAGTTGCTCGCCCGTCAGGCGCAGGACATTCTCCGGGTGATGGGCGGTGACAAGGATGCAGCGGCGAAGCAGGCGGCGGCGCAGCGAAAGATTTTTGCCATCGTTCGCGAACTGGGTGATTCACCCGCTGCCGAAACGAAGATTCGCGCGATCATGGAAGAGACGATGTCCGAATACACGCAGGAACAGCGCGAGGCCATGGGTGTCAACGAAGCGCAGATTACTGCTCAACTTCAGATGGTACAGAGCAAATGGTTTCGCGAGCTATTGGCGACCGATCCGCGGCCGACCTTGGAACGGGTGAAGGTTCCCGTGCTCGCGATCAACGGCAAGAAGGACATCCAGGTCGCGTGGGAGGAAAATCTGAACGCCATTGAAGCTGCGTTGAAAAAGGGAGGAAACACCAACGTTCAGATCCGGGCCTTCGATGATCTGAACCATCTGTTCCAAAAGTGTAACACCGGCGCGATCACGGAGTACGGGACGATCGACGAGACCTTCAATCAGGTCGCGTTGGACGAGGTGTCGACGTGGGTTCGCCGGAGGACCGGGATGAAGTAGAACAACCGGCCATTATAGCGCACTGCAAAAAGAATATCGGAAACGTAGCTCGAAGCACACGGAGTTGTCCGCGGAGGGTAGGGACTTCGGGAAGTCGAACTTCGACCTCCGTGCGGTCCGTGCGGTCCGTGATGGGCATCGTGAGCCGCGGTCTCTCGGAAAGGTTTTGAAGGTTGCTGTCCCGTTCGGCTCCCTCGGCGCGACGCGGCCCTACCACAACGGCTCATCCCATCCATTTCCGACATTCTTTTTGATAACAGTTTTAAGGAACCGCTGATTTAATCCCGCGACGACTTTGGAACCGCTAATCGGCGCTGATTTCCTCTCATTTCACAGGCAAGAGCTTCCGAAGATTAGCGCGAATGAGCGCCCATTAGCGGTTTCTTTTTCTTGCGCGGATTTAATCAGCGCTTCCCTAAAACCTGTCAATCAATCAATCGCCGGGTGAGATCACCATAGGCATCGATGCGTCGGTCGCGGAGGAAGGGCCAGTGGGTGCGGGTGACGTCCACCTTGTCGAGCTCGATGGGCACGATGAGGTTCTCTTCCTGATCGACGCTGGCTTTGGCCAGGATCTGGCCGCTCGTGCCGGCCACAAAGCTTTGCCCCCAGAATTCAATGCCGTCGCCGCCGATCGGCTGTTCCAAACCGATCCGGTTGGTGGCCGCGACGTAGCAACCGTTGGCGACCGCGTGTGAGCGTTGGATGGTTTCCCAGGCAGCGTGCTGGTTGACGCCATATTCCGCCTTCTCAGACGGATGCCAGCCGATGGCGGTTGGGTAGAAGAGAATTTCCGCGCCCTGCATCGCAGTCAGTCGCGCGGCTTCGGGATACCATTGATCCCAACAGATCAACACGCCGATCTTGGCGTATTTGGTTTGCCACGCCTTGAACCCCAGATCGCCGGGCGTGAAATAAAATTTCTCGTAGAAGAGCGGGTCGTCCGGGATGTGCATCTTGCGATAGATGCCGAGCATGGAACCGTCCGCGTCGATGATCGCGGCCGTGTTGTGATAGAGACCGGAGGCGCGTTTCTCAAAGAGCGACGCGACGATGACGACCTTATATTTCTTCGCGAGCTGGCAGAAGGCGTCGGTGGTGGGGCCGGGAATTTTTTCGGCCAGCTTGAAATTCTCGTGATCCTCGGCCTGGCAAAAATACTGGGAGCGGAACAGTTCCTGGGTGGAGATGATGTTGGCCCCGGCCTTGGCGGCGCGTTCCACTCCGGCGAGCGTTTTCTTGAGATTGGTTTTGGGATTGGCCGAACAGGAAGTCTGCACGAGGCCGAGTTTGATTTCGGAGGACGAGCGCTTACGTGTCATCGGATCGGAGGTTACTTTTTTGAAATCGAGCGTCGATCAACGATTATCGTGCCGCCCTTTGAATCGCCGGTGATGCCGCTGTCGCGGTGGCCGAAGAGTTCGCGGATGAACCGGCCGAGCGTTTCATTGGTAGGCCCGTAGCCGGAGCCGTAAATGTACTTTTCCAAGTCCACCATCACGTCGTCGCCGTTCTGGTAACGCTGTTCGAGATCGCGGGCGAGGCAGCGTTGCAAAATGGTGTTCAGCCGCTCGTCGATGCGGGTGTCGAGCTTGCGGAAGTCCGGGATCTGCATGGACATGATCCGTTCACGGGAATCGTCGGGCGACTGCCCCTTGAAGACGTTGTAGCTCAACAACAAATGCCCGAGCACGACACCGACAGAGAAGATGTCGGACCGTTTGTCGGTGATCTTGAAATCCGCCTGTTCCGGGCTCATGTAATCCGCCTTGCCGGCGACGACTTCGCCCTCCTGATCCTGGAGGAATCCGCGGGCCTTCGCGATCCCGAAGTCGGTCAGTTTCACGTCACCCTCGAAGGCGATCATGATGTTCTTGAAACTGACGTCGCGATGGACGATATGCAGGTTGTTTCCCTGCGCGTCGTTTTTCGCATGGGCGTAGGCGATCCCGCGGGCGATCCGGCTGGTGATGAAGATCGCTAGCTCAAGCGGCAGCGTCTTCTGCTTGTCCTTCAACTGGGCGGTGAACTGTTCGAGGTTCACGCCGCGGATGAGCTCCATCGCGATGAAGTACACGCCGTTCGCCTCACCGAGGTGGTACGTCTGGACGATGTTCGTATGGATCAAATCCGCGACCAGCTTTGCTTCGCCGATGAAGTTGTCGATGAACATCTGCTGGTCGGCGAACGACTGACGAATGACCTTGATGGCGACCCGCTTGACGAAATCCTTGGCGCCTTTTTGCTCGGCTTCGTAAACGATCGCCATGCCACCCTCGAAGATTTTCCGCACGATATCGTATCGTAAATCGTCTTTGATTGAGAAAAGCACCGACATCAAAGCGGATGTTGTGGAATGGCTCGATCAAGTCAAGCTCCGCTTCATCGTTCGAGGTGTCGATGTTGAAAAACCCCTGTAAACACGGGCGTTTTTTCTTGCACCACCTTTGATGAGGGTTTTAATACCGCCAAGTCGACTGACTTCACCACTCTAACAATTAATTAACCCTGATATGTCTAAAGCATTGTCTAAATCCCAAATCGCGGCGGAGATCGCCGAAGCGCACGACATCCCGAAGAAGACCGCCGTGGCGATCCTTGAACAGCTTGCGTCGATGGCGTACAAGAATGCCGCCGATTCATTTACGCTGCCAGGAATCGGCAAGTTGGTCCTCGTGAACCGCAAGGCGCGCCAGGGACGCAACCCCGCCACCGGGGAGACCATTCAGATCGCTGCGAAGAAGGTCGTGAAGTTCCGCGTCGCCAAGGCCTGCAAGGATGCGATCCTTCAAGAGTCCTGATTCACCGGTGGAAGATTGATTCCAAGGCACTCTGGCCGACCGGTCAGGGTGCCTTTCTTATTGGTCACGGTAACCAGGAACCCCTAACAAAATGAAAACAGCGGTAGTTGGCAGCGGTGCGGTCGGGAGCTTCTACGGCGCCAAACTTTGCAAGACCGGGGCGGAGGTTCATTTTCTCATCCGCTCGGACTGGGAGGCGTTCGCCCAGAACGGCGTGCGCATCATCAGCGACGAGGGGAACGTCACCGCCCACCCGCAGCTCGCACTCGTGCCCGAGGAAATCGGTGAAGTCGATCTGGTGCTCGTCGCGCTGAAGACGACCGCCAACAAGCATTTTGAGCGGTTGATTCGTCCGCTGGTGGGCAAGCATACGGTGATTGTCACTCTGCAGAACGGGCTCGGAAACGAGGCGTTGCTGGCGGATTTGTTCGGCGCGGAGCGGATCATCGGAGGACTGTGCTTTGTCTGTCTCCACCGGATTGAACCGGGCGTCGTCCATCATTTTGCCTATGGAAAAATCACGCTCGGCGAACTGGCCAGCCTGCCGCAGGAGCGCACCCACGAGATTGCGCGGTTCTTCCGCAACGCCGGAATCCAGGTGCAGGTGACGGACAATCTCGAACGCGCGCGCTGGGAGAAGCTGATCTGGAACATCCCGTTCAACGGGCTCGGCGTGGCGTCCGCGGCCGGGTACGACGCGATCATGGGAGGAGAGATTCCTGACGCGTTCAACAACTGGGACACCTTCGCCACGGACCAGTTGCTGGATGATCCAAAATGGGAAGCATTGGTTCGCGAGGTGATGGAGGAACTGATTTTCATCGCCCGTGAATTGGGCCTGAACATATCCTCCACGTTCGCCGACCAACAGATCAGCCTTACGCGGGAGATGGGCCACTACCGGCCGTCGACGCTGGTTGATTACGAGGCCGGCAAACCGCTCGAGCTGAGAAACATGTTTCTCGAACCGCTGATGGTCGGGCAGACGATGGGGCTGGACCTGCCCCGGCTCGCCGCTCTCTGCAAGATCCTGGAGCAGATGGATCCCGAAGAAGAAACGGCGGGCGTTTGACTCGCGGCGCGCGGGGTAATCAGTGAATCAGTAATCAGTAATCAGTAATCAGTAATCAGTAATCAGTAATCAGTAATCAGTAATCAGTAATCAGTAATCAGTAATCAGTAATCAGTAATCAGTGGCGCGAATTGCCGGATCGGGAGGCTGCTGAAAAATTCTTCTGTTTGCCCCACCGCGCCGGGTCTGCTTTCCTTGCCGCCCGATATGAAACCACGAGTTCGATTTGCCCCCAGCCCCACCGGATTTTTACACATTGGCGGAGCCCGCACCGCCTTGTTCAACTGGCTGTACGCCCGGCACACCGGCGGTGAATTCGTGCTCCGTATCGAGGACACCGACGATGCCCGCAACACCGCCGCCGCCGTGCAGGTGATCTTTGACGGACTCCGCTGGCTCGGTCTGGATTGGGACGAAGGCCCGCTCAGTGCCGAAGATCCGATGTCTGCGAAGGGCGATCACGGGCCATACTTTCAGTCGCAGCGGAACGACATTTACCAGAAGCGCATCACTGAACTGCTCGACAAGGATCTGGCCTACAAAAAGGACGGTGCGGTCCGGTTCCGCATGACCCGTGATCCGGTGATCATTCCGGACCTCGTGTGTGGCGACATCGAACGCAAGCTGACCGATCGCGAAGAGCTGGAACCGGACTTCGTGATCGTTCGGTCCGACGGCAAACCGGTGTTTCATCTCGTCAACGTGATCGACGATCTGGAGATGGGGATCACGCACGTGATCCGTGGCGAGGATCACATTTCCAACACCAGCAAACACATCGAACTGTTCAAGGCGTTCGGAGTCGAGCCGCCGAAGTTTGCGCATATTCCGCTGATCCTGAACACCGACGGTTCCAAGATGAGCAAGCGCGACGAGGGTGCGGCGTTGTCCACCTACACCGACGGGTTTTTCGTGCGCGAAGCGGTGGTGAATTATTTGTGCCTGCTCGGCTGGTCGCCGAAGGACGACAGCCAGTTGCTGAAGATGGAGGAAGTGATCGGGCGATTTGATTTGCCGCAGATTCTGCGGGGCAACGCAAAGTTCGACATGAACAAGCTGCAGTGGTTCAACGCCGAATATTTGAAGACGGTGTCTGCCGACCGGTTTCAAGCGCTTTGCTTGAGCGAACTGAAGAAGGGCGGGGTGGAGGTCACTGGGTCTTCGCCGGAGTACGTTTCAGCCGCGCTGGAAACCTATCGCGAGAAGTATCAGCAACTGATCGATCAACCGACGTCGGCAGCGTTCTATTTCACCGAAAACTTCCCGGTGGACAAGGAAACGGCGGCGACCGTTTTCACGACGGAATCGAAACCGTTGGTCGAACGCCTCATTGCTGAGCTTGAAAAACTGCCGGACTTCAAAGCGGACACCATTCAGCCGATGTTCAAACCGTTGAGCCAGGAACTCGGCGTCAAAGTCGGTGCGCTCGTCCTGCCCACGCGCATCGCGCTCACCGGATCCAAAGTCGGCCCTAGCCTGTTTCATCTCATGGAAATCCTCGGTCGCGCAAAGGTGGTCGAGAGGATGAAGCGGACACTTTCGAGCATCGGCTGATAGAACGCCGTTCTCAGACTGGGACCATTTCGGACACACGCATTGTGATGGTGCCTAATGTGCGCATCGTGTCGGCGCCGGTCGTTCAGTTGCCGAAGAGCAGGGAGGAATCGAGCTGATCGTTGAGCGGATTGGATCGCGGAATGCCCTTGAAGGAGAACACGAACGCCACCGTGAAGTCGTTCTGTTCCTCCAGTTCTTTACGCCAGCGGAAGGAGAGGGCGGCGGTCCAGCTGCGCAGATCGCGGTAGATCGAGTAGGCCTGCTCGGGCATGTAGTTGTATTTCAGATCGTAGTAGTTGTACGCGCTCACCGCCCAGTTTTCGTTCAGCTTGAAGAGAAGCCGGCTGATCAGGAGGTCGCTGCCGAACTCCCCGCCGTACAGCGGTTGATCCGCCATGTACCGATGACCGATCGAGTAACTCCAGTTCGATTGCGGTGTGAAGGTCAGGTAATGGTTGCTCTCCAGCAGGTCGCCGTCATTGATGTCGTAGCGCATCTCCGAGGTGAAGGCGACCCAGTCGCGCGGCAGGAAATCGAACTGCGAATACATGTCGCCGAAATTCTGCTGGTCGGCCCGCTTGTCGATATGCCAGTCCGTGAAGATCGACCACTGGAACAGATTGGCGACCTTGCCCTTGCGCTTGGTCTGGACCTTGTTCATGACGCCGACGCGCAGGGTGTTCTGGGAGTTGATCGAATCGATGGAGTTGTAGTCGGGAAAATCGACCGGCAGCGGCCGGATGTTGATGGACTCGTAGTCGAACTGTGGCAGCTGCGGCGGCAGGACGTTCGGCGTGGGAAGGTAGACATAGTTGATCCCCGGCTGGACGATGTGCCGCAGATCTTCGACGTCGAGGAAGTTGTTCTCCACACCATTCCAGGTGCGCGCCGCCTTGAAATTCATCTCCACACCGGTGTTGAATATGCCCCGGAGTTCCTCGGTCGTGGTCGCACTCGCACCGTTGGCCGCGCTGTAGTAGGTGCCCCGGACGCCGGCGCGCGGGATGACGTTCAGCCAGCCGCCGACCATGTTCGGCAGGAACACCTGCTGCAGGCTGTCGCCGCGGAAGGCGCTGTAATCCTGCTGGATGTCGTTGGCGAACTGGCGGCTGAACCAACCGATGTCGGATTCGCTCTCGTAGTAGAAAGGCGAATTCCCGATCTGCTGGCGGAAGGCAGAGAGCCGGATGTCCGGCAGGCGCTCGACCGTTTCCTGAAACGTGTTGAGCTGCGGCTGGACGTAGGTGTTGAGGCTGTAGTTGTCCCAGACCTTGTTCAGCTCGAGATAGGAATTGGGCTGGGTGTTGTTACGGTATTCCTGTTCGAAAAAATCGCGGATGATGTATTCATCCGACTGATAGCGGACCATCGCCTTGGCCGTGAACTCCGGCGCGATGGTGGCCTGATGATACCATTTGAACCGCTGACGCGTGTTGTCGATCGGTTGGCCAAACTGCCCGAAGCCCGGGTCGCGGTCATCGGTCCAGTAATATTTCGTCTCCCCCGTGCCCGCCTTGCCGGCGTCGTAACCGAAGTCGATCCCCGTGCCGATGCCGCGTTCGGACCGGTAGTCCAGATGCACCGTGCTCTTCAACCAGTCGCTGTAAGACCAGTTGTAACCGCTCAGCAGAAAGGTGCCGTACTGGGTGCGGTAACCGGGCAGAAACGTAAAGTGGTTCTGCTGCTCGTCGATCTTCTTCTTCAGGTAGGGCAGCCAGAAGAACGGATAATCGTCCGCCCGCAGCGTCGTGCTGTAAACCTCCACATAGTCGTCCGGGTAAATCCCGATGCTGCGTGCGGCCATGCTGTGACTCGGGTTCTGGTAGTTGTCTGTGGTGAGCGTGATCCCGTAGCCGGTGTAGATGCCGGTCTCCGTGTTCGCGTCCAGATTGACCCCGGCGATGAAGAAGGGCGGCTGGCCGGTCTTGAAATTCTCCGCCGCCATGAACCCGGTCAGAAAGTTGTATTGGATCCGGTCGCCGATCCAGATCTGCTCCCCCTTTTGAATGCGGACATGGCCTTCCGCGATGATCTCACCGGTGTTCCGGTTGAACCGGTCCTGGATGAAGGTGATGGAATCCGCCGAGACATACGCGTCGTCGGTCGAGACCATCACGCCGTTCGAAAACGTCATCACGCCCGTGTCCCAGTGATAGACCGGTTCGCCGTCGGGCGAGGTGGAGCTGATGGTGTAGTCGAACGGCCGATTCTTCAATGCCTCCGCATCGACGAAGTCCGCACCCACGGCAGTCAGCGTGAGGGCGGGCAGGGCGAAAGACGTCGGGCGCAACCAATTCATCAGGAGGCGTGAGTGAACCAATCGGTGGCCCGTTTGCCAAGCGGCAAGTCATTCGGGTTCCTGTCGTTCTTTCCAGCCCCGGCGTCCGCGTGCCGCAGGTTTACGGTTGCGCGGATTTGCAGCTCCGCGAACACTTCGAACAGATGGACGTGAAACACCTTGAAGATTGCGCGCCGTTCACCACGAAGGACGGATCGGAGATCCGCGAATTGCTGGCCTACCGCAACTCAACCCAGATCAAGAACCAGAGTCTGGCCGAGGCACGGTTGCCGGTCGGTGCGGCGACGGAGGAGCATTATCACGCGCAGACCGAGGAGATTTACTTCATCACCCACGGGTCAGGCCGGATGCGGATCGGGAGTGAGGAACGGGACGTGAAAGTAGGCGACGCGATTGCCATCGCTCCGGGCAAAAAGCACAAGCTCTGGAACACCGGTTCGGAAACGCTTCGCCTGCTCTGCTGCTGCGCGCCGGCTTACGAGCATTCGGATACGATTATTACTGAGTAATGAAGCCGCAATCGAAGCCTTCACGTAGATTGCTCGTTAACACGATAATGGCGTTCAGTCTGATTTTGAATCTGGGCCTTGGATACTTGTTATTCCATGCGAGAACAGAAACTGTTCGCGCCGGATTTACCGAACACCAGTTCAACAATGCCTACTTCAACTTTGTCATCCAGAAATACTCAACGTTCGACGCCGGGGTTCACGAACTCTGGTGGATCACATCTTACAAACGCGAATCAGATCAGATTATCAAAGATCCATCTCTTCGAAGCGTGGTGAATGCATCGTACATCCGAACGGCGGATCAAATCATCTCGCGTCTGAGTTCGATGACAAACGAATCTTTTGGACGAGATTTGCAGAAATGGTTGGATAAATACTGCCCGGAATTAGAAACAGACAAACAATGACCCCTAAAACCATCCGCCTTTTTATAAAACCCAGCTGTCCGTGGTGCGTCGATGCCGAGGACTGGTTGCAAGCCCGCGGCTGGGAATACGACAGTCTCGACGTGACGAATGATCGTTCGGCGCGTCTGGAGATGCGGGAACTTACCGGGCAGACGCTTGCACCCAGCGCCGAGATCGACGGTCACGTGATTCCGGACTTTGACACTGGCCAGCTCGAGCATTTTTTGAAACAACACGGCTACGAAGTCTGATCTTTTCTCGGTTGAGCGTACCTCTCGCTCAGGGATAAACGGAACGGTAATACCGAGACGGTGAGTCCGGCGGAGGGGAATCGGTGTAGGAAAACCGACCGCTTCCGTCTGCCGTTGCCGTCCCGAGCGTCTGCCATGAAGGAGGATTCAATTGCTCGGTATACTGAACGGAGTAGGGACGATCTGGAATGCCATCAAACGTGAGCCGCGAGTCCCCGTTGGAAAGGGTCTCCAGATGGAGATTATCTGGAATGATCTCGTCCGGGAGAACGATGACGGTGGCCGTTCCTTCGGCGATCCCGCCCCGCCCGTCATCGACTGAGAACGTGAAAGAATCATCAGATATACCGCCCGCCGGGGGGGTGTAGAATACCCAACCGGAACTAACGGTCACCACACCGCCGTTGGCAGTCCCTGGACCGACCGACTGCAGTGAAACGGTATCGCCATCCGGGTCCGGTCCGAGAAAGATGGAGGCGGGCACCTTCACTCCCTGCGCGGCCAGACGTTCCAGAACAGGGGCCGCCGGGATGGGGAGATGATTCACGGTCAGAGTGGCGTTGGAGCTCATCACAAATCCGTCGTCATTGAAAACGAACGCTGAGTAGGAGCCAGCATCGATATCCTGCACATTGGAAACGCTGAAAGACGCATTCGTTCCATCTTCCGGGAACCCGCCACCGGGAGTGATCCACTGAATTGAAAGGGGATCTCGTCCCTCAACCGTAATGTCAAAAACGGCCGTGTCACCCAAGTTTGCAACAATATCCTGTGGCTGGGCGACAATCCGAGGCGGCGCAGTCACGACTACTGTTGCCGCGTTACTTGTGTTCGTTCCGTACGGATTAGACACGACGACACGGTAGCTGCCGGCATCCAAGAGCATCAAGGGTGAAAGCTCAAGGCTGCTGCCCAACGCGCCATCAATATCCATTTCATCTAGTTGCCACTGAAAATGCAGAGGCGGAGTTCCCCGTGCGATGGTAGACATCACCCATACCCCGCCACTTTTCATGCTAATGCCTTGCGGCTGCAGTTCAAATATTGGCGGTTGTAGGGTGGCCTGAAAATCCGCTCCACTGATGCTGGCATTCAACGTCACCGGGTTGGAGAATTCGGGTGCCAGGACAGTACCAGGAAAAACTGCGGACAAGGTATGATCTCCAGTCGCGAGCCCGGTGAGGACGTAGTTCCCAGCGCTGTCGGTGCGGGTTTGAAATCCTAAGCTGGTTTGTACGAGCACGTCCTCCACGGGTTGAACGCCCCGCCGAACCGTTCCGGAAACTTGCAAGGTGTCAGGAGCTCCAATCACGACCACGACATTGGCGCTGGAAGCGCCACCTTTCATGTCGGACACACGGCAGCGAACAAGATATTCCCCCGGCAGTGACCATTGATGGACAACGCTTGAACTGTTCGGGGCGAGCGATCCATCCCCGAAATCCCAAGAGTAAGCGAGCTCATCAGCGTCCGGATCGCTTGCCGCCACATCGAATTGGATGCCTTGATTCATGGCTGCGGATACGCTTGTCGCAGTTAGTTCCATTGTCGGAGGCAGATTGGGCGACGTGTCGTCGAGATGAACATAAACGTCGATCCATGGCCTGTCGCCGTTCTGGCCTTTTCCAACCGGCGTGAGATGAATACCAGCCTCCCGGTCCGAGAATGTTTTTCCCAAAGTGAGCGGCGAATCAGCAGCGCCCAGGGGTGATCCCGGAGTAGCATCCAGCAACTGCGAGCCTTGCCCGCTACCAGCCCATGGATTCCAGTTCAGAACCACCCCGTTCTCGAGCCATCTGTTTCCAGCCAAGGCCCGCCGATATGAGAGCCAGTAATCACGGGCGGCGTCCTTCCGGACTCGCAGGGCATACACGTACCCCGCCTCCAATGCGGCACTATCGTATGCTGACAGACGGTAAATACCGCTTTGGATCACTTCTGGCCCTTCGACGTCCGTCAACCATCCCAAGCTATATTTCCAATAAGGGTTGAAATCATAGTTCCTGGGACTCGCTTGGGGTTGCCCCATGGTATCAAAAACGTCTCCATAGGGCACATTAACACCGGGGCCCGCTGCCGCACCGTCGGTTGGGCGCCAAAAATTTGAATGGTGGAGACCAAAATTGTGCCCCAGCTCATGAACCAAGACGCCAAGGCTTGGGTGCTGAAGCCATAGGTTCTTGGCCCCGACGTTGGACGTGCCCGAGAAAGCATACCCGGGAATCGGATTGTTTCGGACGATATCTAGGTCGTAATTTACAGTATCGAAGCCTGCCTCAAGTGCCGCTGCCCGCGCATCCTGCAGCAGGAGAATCGGGGGCTGACCCGAATAATAAGTCTTGGGTTGCGGGAGCATCAGCAACGGCGTGACGTCAGCCGTCAGTGAAGTCAGGCCGTACGATTGCTCTTCAAAAAATGCACTGGCCTGCACCATTACTTGCGCCGCGGCCGCGTGGGAAACTGGCTCACTCGTGTCGTCCGGAAACGCCACTCGCATGTAGAGGACAGTCTTCGGGCCGATGCTCCAACTGCTTTGGGCAAGCAGCGGACGCTGAATAACCTGTACGAACACGGATATTAGCGCGAGGCGAAGACAAAGATTGGCAATTCGGGTGTTCATCTTTGAACAAAAGGTGGCTTCGGCGATATTTAGTCAATTATCACGAACCGTCGAGCATTCCGACAGCATGGTTTCGGTTGCAGTTCCGGGGAGGTGAACTAAAACAAAAAGGGGTCCGTCTTTCGACGGACCCCTTTTAGGTAATTTTTTCAGAATGTAGACTTAGGCGCGCGGTTTGCGAACGAAGCAACCGATGCCCATTACGCCGAGACCGAGCAGAGCCAAAGTGGCACCGCCATCCGGAACTTGAGCATTCGGAGTCGACTCAGCGTAAAGAACGGCCTCTTTAAAATACACGGTGTCAGATCCGTTCACGTCCAGCGAGATCGTGTAATTCACTTTGCCATCCGCTGTCAAATCTCCCCATGCGCTCCCCGTGACGAATCCAGATGCCAGCCCGCCTTCGTACAGGCCAACCGAGAAATTCGAAACGAACGACGTGGAAGTTGGCCCGTTACCGAGTTCAACATCAACTGTGGTCCCGACCCCATACTCATCATTGAACTTAAATGTCGCGAGCGCCCAACTCAGTGTTTCGCCAACAACCGGGTAGGCAGTCGAATTGACACCAGTAACCTCAGCGATATTAAAATTGCCGGTTGTGGTGGGGGCTGTGGCGGTTAACTCTGTGCCTAACCCACCCCGGGTATCAACATCGAC
>JBDNGP010000086.1:0-17516 GCA_041689265.1 Verrucomicrobiota bacterium | reverse complement strand
GAGGTGCGAATTCGCACCGGCTCCGTGCCCGCCCGCCGATGAAGGCCGCCTGCCGACGGGCGATAGCTTGCCCCGCAGAGCTGCTCCACCTCGTCTTTAATTATTTGCAACAATCCCTCCCGGACCAGGCCGCGCACGGCCTCCTGGAATAAATCGCGGAAGGCTTCGTTCCCGGCGGAAGCCGGCGTTGGCTGATCGGTAGTTTTTTTCATCATGCTGGTTGGTTCGAAAGGTTCATTTCAAACAGGCGGCGCACAAGCACCGCCAGGTCAACCAGCACGACTTCATCTTAACATTTTAACGGGGAAAAATTCGCTTCCCTCACCCCACCCGCTTACGTCACCACAAATGGTGGGGCGAGCTCTCCGAGCGAGCCTTCGATGTCTTGCGGGCTTCCCCGTACCCCGCCGAGGTCACACAACGGAATGGCCGAGCCACCCGGAGCCTTCTGGATGCGAATCCAATCCAGAACGAGTCATGAACCGTCGCATGCGCCCGCAAATTCGCCCGGAGGTCTCACTCCACCTTGCCCCACACTTTCAACCGCACCCGGACCGGAAGCCGGACTTCGGCCTGGCCGAAAATTTCCAGCTACGCATCGCCAAAATGGGAAGTGGGGGCAGAATGCCCCCACCACGTTGTTTCCGGCTGGCCGCGATGTCGTCCCAACCCGGGGGTGTCAGGAGGCGACCCGACCGCCCGCACGATGTTTTTGAAACTTGACCTCTCGCGCCCATGAATGACCCCATTGGTTTTCTGTTTCGACACTTGATCCACCATCGATGATCGGGCGACTCAACACGTTTCAAAAAAGCATGCTGCAGTGGAATGATCTGCATGCCTACAACGCCGTTCATGTGGTGCGCATCCAGGGTGAACCGGAGGCGGCTCGTCTGGAAACCAGCATCCACGCGACGTTGGAAAAACGCGGACTCACGTTCCTCACGCTGGATCGCGGTTCGAATACGTTTCAGTATGAGAGTGGCCAAACCGGGTGCGAAATCCGGATCATGCCGGATTCGCGCCATCCGCCGGACGCGCTGGTGGCGGAGATGGAACGCGAGTTGAACCGGCCGTTTCCCTGCCACGAACGATTCTGTCCGTTCCGTTTTCTGATCGCTCCGGCGGGTGCTTCGTATTTCCTGGGCGTGACCTATTTTCATCCGGTGGCGGACGCGGAGTCCGTGGTGATGCTGCTCAGGGAAATCGTCAACGAACACCTCCGGCTCAATGCCCCCGCTTTTGCGGATTCGTTGGATGTCTATCCCGATGCCCGCGCGCATTTGCTGCGCCGACATCCCGGCGTCGTCTTCCGGCGTCTGCTCGGCCTGCCCGCCCAGATCGGCCGGTTGCGTCGATCACATCGCGTGGAGCACCGGAACGCCGGGGACATGACCAACGGGTTCGCGTTCTTCACCCTCGAACCGAACGAAATGACATCGCTGATCGCCGCCGCCCGGTCATGGCGGGTCACGGTCAACGACCTGTTCATGGCGATGCTCATGAAATCGCTGTCGCCCTGGGCGAAAGGGCGACTGGAATCCCGCAAACGCAACCGGATTTCCGTGGGCTGCATCGTGAACACCCGCCGGCAGATCGGGGTCGACAGCGAGCGGACGTTCGGACTGTTTCTGGGTTCATGCATCGTCACCCACGACGTGCCCGAGGGAATCGGCCTGCAACAACTGGCGGAGGATCTCGCGGAACAGACGACCCTGATCAAGCGGCACAAACTCTTTCTTGGCACCGCGATGGAACTTGGGTTCGCGCGTTTTGTGCTCAGGTTTTTCTCGCCCCGACGGCGGCGGACATTTTATCCTAAGAACTGGCCGCTTTGGGGCGGTGTCACCAACATGAATTTGAACTCGCTCTGGAAGCAGTCCGAAGACGATGTGCCGCTGGATTACTTCCGCGGTGTATCGACGGGACCGATCACACCGCTGGTGTTTTCGATCACGACTGCGGGTGAACGGGCGAACATCGGAATCAGCTATCGCACGTCCGCCTTTTTAAAATCCGACGTTGCACAGGTGAAGGAACGGTTCACAGAGATTCTGAACGAAACGCGGAGGACCGGATGAGTCGATTCGTGTTCAATTCCATCCTGATCAGTGTGACGGCGGTGTTGATGACCGGCTGCGGGATGTACCATCGCAAGGGGCTTGCACCCGCCCGCGCGCAGCAGATCGAACAAAGCTATCAGCATTCGGAGCCGCGATTCACGGAGGAGCAGAAGAAGAAGATTCTCGCGCTGAATCCGAAACACGTCAGCGAACAGGACGTCCGCACGGTGCTGGCGAATACGCCTGCCCCGCATATCATCAACATTCACGGGGGCATCGCCAGCGTGATTCCACGGATGGTCTCCTTCTCCGAATTCCTCATCGGCATGGGCTATCCGGCGATCAGTCTGACAAATCCGAGCGACGGCACCTACAGTTTCAGCTGCTATGAAAGCAGCCGGAAGATCGCAGGCGTGATCGCCTGGTATTACGAGAAGGACGGACTCCGCCCGATGATGGTCGGGCACAGCCAGGGCGGCATACAGGCGGTGAAGATTCTCGACAAGTTCGCGGGCCCGCCGTCGTCGACCCTGAACGTGTGGAATCCGCTGACCTGGGAGAAGGAGGCCCGCACCCAAATCGTTGATCCGCTCACCGGGAAGACCCGGCCCGTGGTCGGGCTTCAGCTGCCCTATACGACCTCGGTCGGCGCGGGCGGACTGACGCGGCTGCTGCCCAACCAGTGGGACATGCTGTTCCGGCTGCGCACGATCCCTGATTCGGTCGAGGAATTCACCGGGTTCTGCAAGGAATACGACATCCTCGGCGGCGACTTCATGGGCTACGGTTCGGCGAATGAATTTGAATCCGGCGGCACCGCGACGGTGCGCAATGTTTGGTTGCCGATGGAATACAATCACGGCGAGATTCCGGATTCGAAACATCTGCTCGACGACCCGGCGATGGTGGACTGGATCAACCATTACCAACCGGATGAAGCACCGGTCAGTCACGCAGAACTCGATGTGGAATTCGACGGCGACAACTCGCACATCCTGTGGGCCGCTGACGTCTGGTACAGCATCAAGAAGCACTGGGTGATCGAGCTGCAACGGCTGATCCGCGCCCGACCGGGTTCAAAGGAGCATCCGTGAAACGTGCGTTCCATCTGTTCCTCATGCTGGCCACGGGCGTGCTGTTCACGGGTTGCGCGAGCAAACCGAAGAGCGGCCCGGCCACAGGCGAGGCAGCCGGTTCCCCGTCACCGATCGACCGCGTGAAACAGCTTTCGCCCGAGACGAAGGAGAAGGTGCTGGCCCTGGACCCGGATTATCTGGAGGATAAGGAGGCCATGGAACTGATCTCCCAGCTGCCGGCACCGCACGTCATCTGCATTCACGGCGGCCTGCTGCGGGTCAAGAGTAGCATGAATTCATTCGCGGATTTCCTGATCGGCATGGGCTATCCGCTGGACAGCATCCGGCACCCCGGCAACGGCGAGTTCGCCTACGGACATTATGACGACAGCGCGGAGATCGCCGGCACGATCGCCTGGTACTACGAGCACGACGGTCTGCGGCCGATGATCGTCGGGCACAGCCTCGGCGGCATCATGGCGGTTCGGGTGCTCTACGAATTTACGGGGAGTTCTGAGACGCCGTTCCCGGTCTGGAATCCGGTCACCGGAAGCGCTGAGAACCGGTTCGACATCGTTGATCCGCTGACTGGAACAAACCGTCCGGGGGTCGGGTTGAAAACACCCTACGCGAGTGCGGCGCTGGCCGGCGGCATGGGGCGCATCCTTCCGGGCGAATGGGACATGAACGACAAACTCCGCGAGATCCCGGATTCGGTCGAGGACTTCACCGGATATCAGAAAGGCTTTGACATGGCGGGCGGGGATTTCATGGGATACGGATCCGGCAACGATTACCACGCCACCGGCACCGCCCAGGTTCGGAATGTGCGATTGCCCTCGCTCGGCGCACATTGGACAATCCCTTATACCAAGGGCCTGCTTGAGGACGAGGAGGCTCTGGACTGGATCGACCAATACGAACCGCAGCCAGCCGACGACGAGACGAGTGAATCCGATCCGGAATTCGGATTGGACAGCGCCAAGGTGCTCTGGGCGGCGGATGTCTGGTTCAGCGTCCGAAGACATTGGGTGCTCGAATTGCAGCGACTGGTCCGGGCCCAGTCGGAATCATCAAAATGACTGATCAAGAATTCCTGATACGCCGACTGGTGTGCTTTGCCTCTTGCCTGATTTATTGGGGCGGCGTCTGGGTGCAGGCCCGGCGCGTCCGCAAACGAATCGGCCGCTCGCCCAACCTGAAACCGCAGGGCCCGAAGGAGAAACTGCTGTGGCTCGGCTGGTTCCTAGTGATCGCGAGCTGGCTGGGGCAACCGTTCCTCTTCGGGAGTGTATTCTTGAAACCAGCCTTGACCTTTTTTTCTGCTTTGTTACACCCCGTCGGCCTTACGTTCGGACTGCTGCTTGTCGTGGCGGGGTACGCCGGAACGTTATGGTCCTACGCGGCGATGGGCGACGCCTGGCGCATCGGCATCAACGAGCGCGAGAAAAACGTGTTGATTAGCGGCGGCCCGTACCGGTGGATTCGGCATCCGATCTACTCGTTTCAGGTGGTCATGCTGGCGGGAGTCGCGTTGCTCCTGCCCACGCCGCTGTCGTTTGTTGTTTTGATCACGCATTATGTTTGTGTCGGCATCAAGGCGTCCGACGAAGAGAAGTATCTCATCTCGGTCCACGGTGAGAGTTACCGCGATTACCTGGGCCGGACCGGAAGACTGTTTCCGAAGTTGATTTAGATTTATACCGAGTCGATCCGATTGATCGGATCAGCCAACACATGAACGAAACACTTGCCGGCAAAATCGCCTTCATCACTGGAGGTTCCCGAGGAATCGGGCGCGCCACCGCACTCAAGCTCGCCGGTGCCGGCTGCGACGTGGCAATGGTTTATCACAACAGCCACGACGAGGCGGAGGCGGTTTGCGCAGCCATCCGTGCGCTGGGTCGTCGCGCGCTGGCGGTGCAGGCGGACGTCAGCGATCCCACGAGCATCGCCGAGGCATTCACCGCATTTCGCGAGCAGTTCGACCGCGTGGACATCGTGGTGAGCAACGCCGCCCTCGGTGTCCTGCGTCCGGCCATGGAACTCTCCCTCAAACACTGGCGTCGGTGCCTCGAGACCAACGCGCTCGCCCTGAATCTGCTCGCCCAGAAGGCCGTTCCCCTCATGAGCAACGGCGGGCGCATCATCGGGATCTCCAGTCTCGGCGCCTCCCGCGCCATCCCGCAATATGCCTTCATCGGTGCTTCGAAGGCGGCCATGGAGGCGCTGGTCCGCAGTCTTGCCCAGGAACTCGGACCTCAGGGCATCCGCGTCAACACGGTGAGCGCCGGGGTCGTCGACACCGATGCGTTGAAGTATTTCCCCAATCGGGAACAGCTGCTGGAAGAATATGCAAAACGGACCCCCGCCGGACCCACTCTTTCCCCCGGGCAGGTGGCCGACGCGGTTTACTTGCTCTGCCTTCCCGAAGCCGACATGATCAACGGACACACTCTGGTGGTCGACGGCGGTTATTGCATTTCAGGATGAACAGTCCACAACTCACAGATTCCGGTCTCAACGGAGGAGTGGCCATTGTCTCCGGCGGCAGCCGGGGCATCGGTCGGGCGATCGTGCAAACCCTGGCTGCCGCCGGTATGCAGGTGGTGTTCACCTACCGGGACAACGCTGGAGCGGCGGCCGAAGTCACTTCAGCGGAGGCCGGAGGCGGAATCACCGCCGAGCAGGTGGATGTCCGCGACCCCGCCGCCTGCGCCGCGTTCGTCGAAAAAGTCTTCGACCGTACAGAACGCATCGATCTCCTCGTCAACAACGCCGGTGTCATTCGCGACAACCCGCTGGGTGCGCTGGAACCGGCAGACGTACGTTCCGTGCTTGAAACCAATGTGGAAGGCACCTTTAATATGTCGCGCGCGGTTATGCCCTTCATGATCTCCAAACGACGCGGTAAGATCGTGAACATCAGTTCGGTTTCCGGTGAAAAGGGTGGGCGTGGTCAGACGAACTACGCGGCGAGCAAGGGGGCGATCAACGCCTTTACGCGCTCGCTGGCGGTCGAGGTCGCCCGCCGCGGCATTACCGTGAACGCCGTCGCGCCGGGTGTCATCGAGACCGAGATGTCGCAGGCGGTCCGCGACTTGGCGGCGGACGAGATCAAATCGCGCATTCTGTTGCGCCGCTTCGGAAAGCCGGAAGAGATCGCCCATGCCGTGTGGTTTCTGGCGTCGCGCTACGCAGATTATATCACCGGGCAGGTGTTAAACGTGGATGGCGGATTCAAAATGGAATGAACTTAAATGAGTAACGCAAACATAACCAACGACGAGATTCAGGCCGTGTTTCCAAAAGTGTCGGCCACCATGGCGGACGCGCTTGGCTGCGACGTGGAGGAGGTCAAGCTGGACGCCTCTCTGATCGCCGATCTGGGGGCGGAATCCATCGACTTCCTCGACATCATTTTCCGGCTGGAACGCAGCTTCAAGGTGAAGATTCCGCGCGGCAAGATCGTGGAAGAGGCGCGCGGCGACCTGTCAGAAGCCGAGTTCGAACACGGCGGCGTCCTGTCCGAAGCGGGATTCGAACGCCTGAAGACGTTCTTAAACGAAGTGCCGGCGGACCGGTTCAAGGCACCGATGAAATCGGCGGAGATTCCCCGCCTGTTCACCACCGCGACATTCTGCAAAATGGTGATCCGCCAACAGCGCAACGCCGCGACCACCGCCGACAGCCAACCGGCTTGAGCACGGCGCGCCCAACCGTATGGACGACCATTTTCGCGCCTTCAGCTTTGTGGATCGCATCAGCTCGGTTGAATCTGGAATCCGAATTTCCGGTAGTTACACGGTTCCCGCACAGCTCGAGTCCTTCCCCGCCCCGCTGGTGGCCGAAGCGGTCGGTCAACTGGCGGCATGGGCCGCCATGTCGGCGACGGACTTCCGGTTCCGCCCGGTGGCCGGGATCGCGGCCAGCATCGAAATGCTCGCCCCCGTCCGCCCCGGACAAAACCTGGAACTGAACGCCACTCTCGAAACGCTGGACGACGAGGCGATTGCCTATGAAGGAACCGCCCATGCCGACGGCACTCTCGTGATCCGACTGGAGAATTGCGTCGGACCGATGGTGCCGATTAAGGAGTTTGACGATCCGCAGGCGTTGCGCAACCGATTCGCACTGCTGCGCGGAGCGGGCGCGGAGCCCGGAGGGTTCAAGGACCTCCCACCGCTGCCCCTCAACCTCATTCCGGGTGAACCCGGCCAGTCACTCCGCGCCACGTTTAGCACGCCGCATTCGGCGCCCTTTTTCAACGATCATTTCCCCCGTCGCCCCGTGTTTCCCGGCACGCTGTTGATGCACTCGAACCTGCAACTCGCGGCCGCGCTGGCGGCGGGTTTTCCCGCGCCCACCGCTGGCGAAAGATGGGCGATCCGGCGCGTGACCAACATGAAACTTCGCTCCTTCACCCAGCCGGGCGAGGAATTGGAGATCGAGGCACGGTTGAACCAGATTGGAAACGACGCCGCCACGGTGACGGTGCAAACCCGGAATGGCACACGGGGCGTGAGCACCGCCCGCGTCCATTTTGTCCCGGAAAAATCGGCATGACAGCACGTCGTCGAGTCGCCGTCACCGGAGTCGGCCTTGTCACACCCGTCGGCAATGACGCCCCCACCACCTGGGCGAATCTCCAGGTGGGACGCAGCGGCGTCGCCGGCATCCGGAACTTCGACGCCACCGGGTTCTCGACGCGTATCGGTGCCGAGATAAAGGACTTCTCGGCAGAAACCGTCATTGAGGATCGCAAACTCCTGAAATTCGCCTCGCGCTCACACTGCTTCGCCATGGCAGCCGGTGAGGAGGCATTACGTGATGCCGGCATCCGGCCCCAGCCCGGCAACGAACATCGCTGGGGATTTGCCGTGGGTGCGGGGATGATGGGGGTTGCTTTCAACGAACTGGAAGCCGTTCACGAACATTGCGTTCACGACGAAGAGTTCAATCCCAACGGATTGCTGGACCCACAGTTTCCGGCTGACCCGGTCGCGTTCTGCCGCAGCCAGACCAATGCGGGGCTGGCGTTGCTTACCCGGCACTTTGGGACTCAGGGCTACGCCACCGCAGTCCACACGGCGTGCGCGTCCGGCGGCCAGGCCATCGGCACGGCGCTCAAGGTCATGCGGCGCGGCCAGGCGGATTACGTGCTCGCGGGAGGTTATGATTCGATGCTCAATCCGCTGGGCCTGTCGGCTTTCTGCCTGCTCGGGGCATTGTCCACGGACAACGACACGCCGGAACGCGCGAGCCGTCCGTTCGACGCTTCCCGCAACGGTTTCGTGCTCGGCGAGGGCGCCGGCTTTCTGGTGCTTGAAGATTGGGACGCCGCACGTAAACGTGGGGCCCACATTTACGCTGAACTCGCAGGTGACGGGAATTCACTCAGCAGTTATCGCATCACCGATTCACACCCCTCCGGCGACGGCCCGATCCAGGCCATGCATCAAGCGCTCGCGAGTGCCGGCATGACGCCGGACGATGTGGATTACATCAACGCGCATGGCACTTCCACGCTGATGAATGACCGGAGCGAATGCGCCGCGATCCGCGCCCTATTGGGAACTCAAGTCGGTCGTGTCCCGGTCAGTTCGACGAAGAGCTGCATGGGGCATTTGATCGCCGCCGCTGGTGCGGTGGAGGCCGCCGTGTGTGCGCTGGCGATCCGCGATGGAATCGCACCGGTGAGCGCCAATCACGTGCAGGCCGATCCCGACTGCGATGTGAATCTCGTCCGCGGCGAGTCGAAAAAAATGCGCCTCCGTGGAGTGCTCTCCAACTCGCTGGGTTTCGGCGGGTCCAACAGCTCGCTGGCATTTCGTCATCCGGAGGAGGTCCCGACGTCATGAGCGAGTCACGTGGAATTGTGATCACCGGAGCCGGAGCCGTCTGCGGGGCCGGACTTGGCGTGGACGCGATCTGGGGCGCGATCATCAACGGCCGGTCCGCGATCAGCGAGATCCGTTCATGGGATGCCTCCCGCTGGCCGGCAAGGATGGCGGCCGAAGTCACCGGCGTGGACAACCGCACATTGGTCGAGGACCGCAAGCTGCACAAACTCATTTCGCGCACGGACCTTTTCGGGCTCTACGCCGCCGGGGTCGCGATTCAAAATTCTGGAATTCTCAGCCACCGCGAAACCCTGGCCGAAGATGCGGTCGCGCCATTCAACGATCTCTGCGGCGTCTTCGCAGGTTCAGGTGGTGGGAACTACCGCAGCAACTACGATTTCTTCCCGCTGCTCACCGCCGCTGGCGGAGACATCCGGCGATTCGGGGCTGAACTCGGCGAGAATGTGAACCCGATGTGGCTGCTCAAAATCCTGCCGAACAACGTCGTCTGCCACGTCGGCATCCGCCACAATTTCAAGGGGACCAATGCCTGCATCACGAACCAATGTGTCGGTGGTGCGATGGCCGTCGCCGAAGCGGCGGCGGCGGTTCGTTCCGGTGAGGCCGACCGTGCGGTGGCCGTGGGTCACGACTGCCCGCTCGAACCGGAAACGGTCTTCCACTACGACCGGCTGGGATTAATGTCGCACGATACGTTGAAGCCGTTCGATGGTACGCGCCAGGGAACGATTTTCGGCGAGGGCGCCGCGTCGGTCATGCTTGAAACGAGGCGTGATGCTGAGCGGCGGCACGCCCGTGTCCTCGGTGAATTTCTGGGTTCCGGCTGCACCACGGAAGCCACCGGCGTGCTGAATATCCGATCGGACGGCGACGGTTTGAGTCGCGCCATTCAGCTCGCCCTGGCGGACGCCAGCATCTCGCCGGCTGATGTTGGCATGGTCGTCGCACATGGCAACGGCACTCCAGCGTCGGACGCCTCCGAAGCCCGGGCCTTGACGAGTGTTTTCGGAAGCGACATCCCGCCGGTGACCGGGTTCAAATGGGCCTACGGACACCTGATCGCCGCGTCCGGCATGCTCGATCTTGTCGTGACGTTGAAGGCACTCGAAACGAACATCGTTCCCGGCATCGCCACCCTCAATGAGCTGGACCCCGGGCTCGGTCTCCTTCCTGTTTCGCGAATGCCGCAACCGCCGCGGAGCAACATCGCGCTGGTTCTCTGCCGGGGTTTCGGCGGCATGAACGTCGCTCTCCTGGTCCGCGCAAACAGAGGTTCGACGGCCCCATGAATCCACCGGACTCAACCGTCCCGCGCAGGGTTCAAGAGACGGTGAAGTTCGACCGCGTGGAAAAAATACTGCAGGAGAATCCTGCAGACAAACTCTCCTGTTTTTTCAGCCCCACAGAATTTTCCGACACCGGCCCTGAATCCAGAGAAATCAAGGACCTCGCCACCTGCATCGCGGTGAAAGAGGCGTGTTGCAACCTGTTTCCAAACGAGATCACGAGGAACAACATTTTTCCGGCTGATTTCGAAGTTAGGATCTCATCAAACGGGACGCCCGCCTTGAACTGCCACGGCGCTTCCAGGGCGGTTCTTGATCGCTACCGCGTTGAGGATATTTCGCTCTCGATCAGGCACGGTGAAGCGGACGTTTCAGTCGAGGCTGAGACCAGGCCACGTACGACCGTCGTGCCCTGGTACGGACGTTTGCTTTACCATCTGTTCCCGTATCGTCGCGGAGTTGTGCTCGGGAATCTCAGACGCGTGTTCGGTGACGCATTGCCTGAATCTGAAATCATCCGACTCGCGCAATCCTACTACGCGCACTACGCGCGTTTCTTCGACGAGTATCTGCGGCTCCCCTTCATGTCTGTGAAGCGGCGGCAGGCGTGGATTCGCGTGGAGAATACGGAGTCGCCGATCCGGGCACACGAACGCGGCAAGGGCTTGATTCTTCTCACCGGGCACTTCGGTAATTTTGAGGTGTCGACCATGGGCGGCATCAGCCAGTTTCCGCAATACCACGGAATGTTTCACTTCGTGCGACGCGCTCTCAAACCGGCACTGCTCAACAGGGTTGTCACGCGCCGGTTTCGAAAAGCCGGTTTCGGCGTACTTCCAAAACGCGGCTCGCTGGACAGAATTCTCGACCTTCTGTCCGAGGGTGCGTTCATCGTCTACGTGTTCGATCAGCACGCAGGCCGGCCCGACGGTATTGTCGTGGATTTCTTCGGTCACCCGGCTGGCACATTCAAGAGCGTGGCCCTGCTCGCCCTCGAAACCGGCGCTCCGGTCGTTCCCGCGTGCAGTTGGCGGGAGCCCGACGGCAGCCACGTGCTCCGGTTTGAAGACCCGTTGCCGCTGATTGAATCCGACAATCCCGGAGACGCGATTCGCGAAAACACCCGCGCCTACAACGTCGCGATTGAACGAATGATTCTGCGGCACCCGGAACAATGGATCTGGATGCACCGCCGTTGGAAGCTGTGAGGACTCGCCTATTGGCCGCAAACTTGGCGATCCTCGGGCGAAAGCGCCGGAGTCAACTACTACTCGGGGATATTCAACTGCCCCTCCGAGGTCGCAATCACAGTCGCGACGACGGTGTCACCAGTCACATTGACGGCGGTTCGGAGCATGTCGAGGGGCCGGTCCACGCCAAGGATCAGCGCGATGCCTTCCGCCGGAATATTCACCGCCTGAAGAATGATCACCAGCATCACGATGCCGGCACCGGGTACGGCCGCCGTTCCGATTGAAGCGAGCAAGGCGGTCATCACGATGGTCGCCTGCGCGGCGAGATCGAGATTCAGCCCGTAAACCTGCGCGATGAACACGGCCGCGACCGCCTGGTACAGCGCCGTTCCATCCATGTTGATCGTCGCGCCGAGTGGCAGCACGAACGACGTGACCTCCTCGGAAATACCGACTTCGTTCTGACACTGTTTCATCGTGACTGGCAACGTCGCTCCGCTGGAACTCGTGGAAAACGCGAGCAATTGCGCCGGGCCGATCGCTTGGATGAAGCGCTTGATCTTCATCGGCGTCAGCAGTTTCAACATGCTGGAATACACCACCAGCACGTGAATCAACAATCCAAGAACCACCGCGAACACATACACAGCAAGACCTTGAAGCAGTTGAACCACCTGAGTCGGGCTGTCGGCCGCGAGCGTGGTGATGGCATCCACAATCAACGCAAACACACCGATGGGCGCGACGATCATCACCATGTTCACCAGCTCGATCACGATCTCCATCAGGCCGTCGACCACGTTAAGAAACGGCTCCGTCTTGCTGCGCGGCAGGCGGATGATGGCGATGCCGATCAGGATCGCGGCAAACACCATTTGCAGCATGTTGCGATTGCTCGCGGCGGCTCCGAAGAAATTGTCGGGAACCGCCTCGACCAGCGGTTCAAGCGGCCCGCGTTTCTTCACGCCTTCCGCGGCGGTGCTCCGGGCTTCGACATCGCCCTTGTAGTTTTCCATCAATTGCGTTCGCATGCTTTCCGGAACGTATTTTCCGGGCTTGATGACGTTCACCACGGCCAGCCCGATAATGATCGCACACGCTGTGGTCGCGATGTAGATGAAGATGGTCCGTCCGCCCATGCGCGACAGCCGTTTCATGTCGGACAGCGACGCCACACCCATGATCAACGACGACAGCACGAGTGGGACGGCGACGAACTTGAGCAGGTTGATGAAGATGGTGCCGAAGGGCGTGATCCAACTTTTGACGAAGCCACCCCACGAGAAGTTAACCGCCATGACTCCAAACAGAACACCCAGAGCCAGCGCGACCATGATCTGCCAGTGCAGTTTGCGATACCAATTCATAGCGGAGCGGATTTCTAACAGGCAAAGAGTCGCATGTCAGTCTTTACTGTTGGCGGACTCGAAGATTAAATCCGGCCCGTGGCCGTCAAACCCAGAAAACACTCGTTGCCGTACGCCATCGGCGAAGCGGGCGGTCTGGTCGCATTGATGGTGATCATCAAGTTGATCGAAGTGCTGATGGGCATCTCATTCGCCGGGTTCGGCATCGTGCCACGCGATCCACAGGGCGCGATCGGCATCCTCACCGCCCCCCTGCTCCACGGCAATCTTGCACACCTCTTTGCGAACATCGGACCGCTCTTCATCCTGCTGGTGCTGCTTTACTGGGACCGGACTTATCATCCGACCCGGACGGTCTCGTTGATCTGGCTGGCGAGCGGCCTCGGCACGTGGCTGATCGGTCGCGCGGTCGCCGCAGACGGGACACAGATGGTTCACATCGGCGCAAGTTCGTTGATCTACGGATTGGTCGCCTACATGATCGTCGCCGGTGTGCTGGCGAAGAAATGGCGTTCGTTCTTCGTGGCGATTATCGTGTTCGCGGCGTTCGGCGGAATCGTCTACGGCGTCCTGCCGCAACGGGATGCGACGATGTCCTGGGAAGGTCATTTGAGTGGTGCCATCGCCGGAGTGCTGGTCGCTTCAAACAATTTCAGCGGGCAAAAAAAACTCAGGAAAGCGTGAACTTGAAACGACGATTCAACCACAGATGAACACTGATACACACAGATTTGTGCCGGGTGGATCGCCCCGCCCGTATCCCGTGTCGCTCCCATTGCCTGCTTCTGTTTAAACTAATCGTCTTTGAAATGAAACTCCTCCACATCCACGCGCATCACGATGACTTCGAATTCGTCGCCGCCGGCACGTTTGAAATGTGGCGTCGGAAACTCGGCGCTGACCTGCAAGCCCGCGTCATCGTGTGCACGGATGGAAAGGCCGGGCACCACTTTCGTACGCGCGAAGAGACCGGGCGACTTCGCCATGAAGAACAGAAGGCATCCGCAGCGATCGGCGGCTGGGAGTATCAACAATTGGTGGACTTCAACGGAGCCACGTTCCGCGAAGGAGCTTTCTCGGTCGATACCAAATTTCTAGCCGCCTTGTGGAAAACAATTCGCGACTTCGAACCGGATTATCTTTTTTGCCCGCCCCTCGCCGCGGACCCGCTCGCGGGTATGCATTCCGATCACGTAACGGTCGCGGACGGAGTCCGGCGGGTGGCCTATATGATCAATGTGCCGCACGCGTTCACACCCGAGTATCCGGCCGACGAGTCGAAGAGCACGCCGTGCAAAGTGCCGGTGATCCTCAACGTTCACGACGGCTACATGTCCGGCGCAAACGCGTTCGATCTGGCGGTGGATGTTGCAGCGGCGTTTGAGAAAATTGTCGACATGACGTGGTGTCATCAATCCCAGATCGCCGAGTGGCTGCCGTGGGTGGACCGGCACAACCTAGTGAAACCGGAATCGAAATCCGACTGGGCGGAACAGATTCGCGAACTGATGCGCCGTCGAAATCTTGAAATGGGGATGTCGCCCGCCGAGGCAGCGGAATTCTTCAAGATCACCGCCTGGGGTCGGGTGCCGGGCGCTGAGACGATCCTCCGCGATTTCCCCGCATTGAAAGATCCCGAACAGACGTCAGTTCGCCTGAACGAACAACTGGCCCGGTGGCGCTAGCCGAACTCCGCTCCGACGTGTTTTCGAAACGGTCTACCCTCCAATCTGCTGCGCCATCGCCACGGCGCGGAGCATCGCCTTGCTCTTGTTGACCGTTTCCTGAAATTCCATTTCGGGATCGGAATCCGCGACCCAACCGCCACCGGCCTGCACGTAGGCTTTGCCATCCTTGACCAGCGCGGTGCGGATGGTAATGCAACAGTCCAGATTGCCGTTGAAACTGAAGTAACCCACGCAGCCGCCGTACGGGCCGCGCGTGGTCTGTTCCATTTCGGAAATGATCTGCATCGCCCGAATCTTCGGCGCACCGGAAAGCGTCCCGGCCGGGAAGGTCGCGCGGATCAAATCGTACGGCGTTTTATCGGCGGAAAGTTTGCCTTCAACCTGCGTGACGATGTGCATCACGTGACTGTAACGCTCGATAATCATCAGGTCCTTCGGCTCGACGGTGCCATAGTCGCAGACGCGACCGATGTCGTTGCGCGCCAGATCGACGAGCATGACGTGTTCGGCGCGTTCCTTTGGATCGGCGAGAAGATCCTTCGCCAACGCATTGTCCTCGGCTTCGGTCTTGCCGCGGTGGCGGGTGCCAGCGATCGGCCGGATCTCCACGCGCCGGTTCTCGCATCGCACATGAATCTCCGGCGACGCGCCGACCAGCGAGAAGCCGTCGAGCTCCAACAGAAACATGTACGGTGAAGGATTGATCGTGCGCACGGCTCGATACAAATCCAGCGGCGACGCCTCGAACTTCGTAATGAACCGCTGCGAGCCGACCACCTGGAAAACATCACCCTTGCGAATGTATTCCTTGGACTTCGCAACGTTGGCCAAAAACGCTTCCTTGCTCTGATTTGATTCCACCGCCACATCTGAAGCAGTGGGCACCGGCACCAGATTATTTTGCATCGGTTGTTCGAGCAGCGAAATGATCCGCTCAATCTCGCTCACCGCATGGTCGTACGCGTCTTCTGCGGAACCACCTTCTTCCAGCACCGCATTCACGATCACCGTCACCGTTTGCGCCACGCGATCGAAAACCAGCAGTTGATCCGCGATCATGAAATACATCGTCGGCGTGCCGAGCTCGTCCTTGGGCGGACGCGGCACGGTGGGTTCAACGTCGTGAATGAATTCGTATCCAACGAAACCGACGGCCCCGCCGGTGAACCGCGGAAGTTCGGGCAACGAGACCGCGCGGTAACGAGCGAGGACTTTTTCGATCACTTCCAGGCCGTCCTTCACGCACTGCCCGCAGTCGTCGTTTGGCTTTTTCGGGATCGAAAATTTCTCCACGACCTTCCCCTGCTCGATCAGTTCGATCCGGTTGTCCGTTTGCTTGATGATCGCGCGCGGGTTGCACCCGACGAAGCTGTAGCGACCGAGATGTTCGCCGCCTTCGATCGATTCAAAGAGGAACGACTCACCGTTGCCGCGAATTTTCTGATAGGCCGACAGGGGCGTCTCGATGTCCGCCAACAGCCGGGAATAAACCGGAATCAGGTTGCCCTGACCGGTCAGTTTCAGAAATTCGTCTTTACTCGGTGAGATCATGAACGCGGGGAAGATGGACTGCTTTATGGGCGCGGGTCAAACACGCATCGCAAGCCGGCGACGCCAGACACCAAGCAGGGTGAAAAACGCCACGGCCGCGGAGTAGGCCATGATTCCGAAACCGATTCCCACCGGGATCAGCTCACTGGAAAACATCACCAGTGCCGCGCCGACAAGGCATGTCAGCGCCGTCTGGCCGCCGAGACAAAACAGATACAAACTCATCGGCGTGCGCATCAATTGTTCGGAATACCAGTACTGATAATTCGCCTCACCCATCGACCGCATGTTCCACGCGACGGAGAAGTTCTTAGACGCCACGAGCAAACTGGTTGTCACCAAAATGATTGCGACCATCGGCCAGGCAGCGAACACCACGCATACGGTGAAGTTCATCAAGCCGCCCCATTTCCATCCGAGTTTCTTGGCGATCGGATTTCCTTCGAGCGCGAGATTGGGAGTCGCGATATAGGTGCTCAACAAATCCATTCCACGCGAGAACACCAGCGCTGCAAACAGCCACCAGTAGTCACTGCTGAAAAATGGAATCCAATCCTCCACAACGACAATCGGGCGAGGCTACTTCTTGCCGTAGATTTCTTCCGACGTTTTGAGCTGTGGTTCCGTGGTCTGGAAACCTTCCTTGGCTCCACTGACCGAGCGAAAGAAACACGAACGATAACCTTCGTGGCACGCGGCGCCGGCCTGCTCCACTTGAATCAGCAACGTGTCGCCATCGCAATCGAACGCGATGTCCTTGACCGTCTGCGTGTGCCCGCTGCTCTCGCCCTTCATCCAGTACTTCTGACGGGACCGGCTCCAGAACCACGTCTTTCCCGTCTCCACGGTTTTCTCCACGGAATCCCGGTTCATCCACGCCATCATCAGCACCCGGCCGTTCCCGGCGTCCTGAATGATCGCGGACACCAGTCCGTCCGCGTTGAACTTCAATTTGTCTATGAAACTCATGAGGCGGGCGATGGTAGATATCGGCGGATGAATTGCAAGCCGGTGAACGGGGTTGGAACGGCGGCCTGATTACCGGAGCTTTACGCGAATTTCACGAATGGGCGCGAATTGGGTGGAAGAGTGACGGACTTGCCAAACATTGAAACGATCACGCGGAAATTCAAATCCGGGTGCGTTCGAGAAACGGTTCGCCACTCGCATGGGATAACTCACACACGTATTCGATTAGAATGAGGTCACCTGCGCGTTTTTGAATCAATGACCTCAGGAGGCGAATAATTACGCTACGGAGGAGGCGGTCATTGTTAGGTATGGTTTGTTTTTTGTTTTCTTCCCGGCGCCGGTTTCGCTGGGCAAGTTTCTTGACGCGTCGGTGTTCAAGGATCGTTGGCCGCAGGCCGTCATGGGCTTGTTGCGGGGTGACGTAGTCGATGCCGGAATGATAGTGCTCGGTGTCGT
>JBDNGP010000085.1:0-17829 GCA_041689265.1 Verrucomicrobiota bacterium | reverse complement strand
CGCTGTTGGAGCAGAAGCGATGGACGGATTTTCTCAGTCAACACGGTGCTTCATACTCATCGCTGGCCGATCTGGGAAAGACGCTGACCGGCACGGCGCTTTCGATGTGCAACCTGCATTTCTTTACCGGCAACCTCGCAAGGATGGCGAAGGAACGCGGCTTGAAGGTCGTCTGGTCCAACGAGATGATGTGGTTCCATGACGGGGAGAAGGAGGCGGTTGAAAACGGGCTCGTTGATCGCGTGCTCTACACGTCGGAATTTCAGAAAGAAAAGTTGTCACACGGTCACGGCGAACTGCCGGGTGTCATCACCGGCAACTACATCGATCCCCAACAGTTTCCGTTTGTCGAACGACGATCAGGAACGTTTGCCATCGGCCGGCTCTCCCGCGCCGACCCGTTGAAGTATCCGGAAGATTTTCCGGTTTTCTATGAATGCCTGGAACTGCCGGACACCCGGTTTCGTGTCATGGGCTGGAGCGATGAGCTTGCAGAAAAGTATCGCTGGCATTCGTTCGATCACCGCTGGGACCTGTTGGCGGAGGAACAGGAACCGCCGCTGCCGTTTCTGCACAGCCTCGATCTTTTTGTCTATCCGCTCGGTCACAACTTCCAGGAGTCCTGGGGCCGGTCCACGGTCGAGGCCATGCTGACCGGTTGCGTGCCGCTGGTTCCGAGGGGTCACCACTTCGAAAACCTGATGGTTCATGGCGAGAACGGATTTGTCTGCAATGATTTTGAGGACTATCGATGTCACGCACATGAACTGCGTGCGGACAGTTTGAAACGTCTCCGAATTGCGCGGGCTGCCCGTGAATTCGCGGAACACGTCACGTGCAGGCGGGAAGACCATCGGCGGAAGTGGAAGGAAGCTTTGCTGTGATGTGCACGCACTACTGTTATTGGACGATTGCAACCGGAAGCTATGCTTCATCTGCGAGACAACTGGTCGCGTCTGCCAGAAGCGTGGGCGTTACACAGGATTTTCACATCTGGAGCGACCGGCAGATCGAAGGTGCCATCAGCCACAACATTCCCGAATCCAGAATCGAGGGCCGTCACTTCAAACTGACCTATCTCCGGGATCTGGTGCAGAAACTCGATTACGACCATTTCATCTGGCTGGACGCCGACACCCTGTTCGTTCGCGATCCGGGTGATCCGCTGGCGGCAATGCGATCCTCCCCGTTGCATCTTACTTTGGAAAGTGATCTTACGTCCGGCGAAGCCCGGCAATCCACATGGTGCGGGTGCTCTCCCGAAATTCTCTGTGAACTGATGAAATCGCAGGGCGTCCGGCACCGCTCCATCTACAGTGTCGATCCGGCCATGTTCATCGTGCATCGCCATTTCATCAACACGTTGTCGTCGCTGACCAAGTCCTTCTATTTTTTCTGCAAGAACCACGGCCACCCGTTCGATGCCGGACCGCTGCTGTCCTACGCCATGCACATGGTCTGCGGCGATCCGGAGCGCCACCGGTTGGAGGCCAACCGCGAGTTGTGGTGCTCCGACACGGGCGGCGTTTTCACAAACGGTCCGTCCGGGGGGCATTCCTTCAACCACGCGTGTCCGATGACCCAGCGGACCGTTTCGGTAAATCCCGCCATGATCCATTTGCGGCAGGGCCGGACCATGACGAATAAAACTGCGACCTGAACCCGGACCGACAAGTCGCCGCGCAATAGCGCTTGCCAATCGAGCCGGGACGTCTATTACTCAGCCATTGGCAATGAGGTTAAGTGGAGAGCAACTGAAAAACTTTTTTGACCGGGTGGTCGTGCTGAACCTGAAGCGACGCCCGGACCGCTTGAGGCGGTTCGAAAAAGCGTTGTCCGAAATCGAATGGCCGTTCAAGCCACCGGAAGTCTTCGAGGCGACGGACGGACGGATTGAAACTCCCCCTTCCAGTTACCTGTCCGGCCCGGGAGCCTGGGGGTGTCTCCGGTCGCACTCCCGTATCGTCGAGGAAACGCTGCGCCGGGGATTGGACTCGGTTCTGATTCTCGAAGACGACGTGTGTTTCGTTGAGGACATTGCCGAGCGAGTCTCGGAGTTTTTGAGCATCGTTCCCTCCGACTGGGACCAGCTGATGTTGGGCGGCCAGCATACGCTCAAGTTCAACGGCCCGCCGGTTGAGGAAAAACCGGGGCTGCTTCGCTGCCGCGACTGTGAACGCACCCATTGTTACGCCATGCGGGGGACGTTCATGCGAACGCTTCTTGACCGGTGGCAGGGCGGTGGAAAGTTCAACGGAACGGTTCACTGCGACTGGATCATGGCCCGTGACCCGGAAATGCAAATGGCCCACAGGGTCTACGCACCGGCGGAGTTTCTGGCCGGACAGGAGCTCAACCACTCGGATATCATGCAGTCGGTGGTGCCACGGCATTACTGGAATCCGCCCAGCCCTGACCTGCCGGTGCTCCTGCTGAAATCTCCCGCCGACGTCATGGAGGCGCTTCGTCCCTACGGCGTCCACACCGGGCACAACCGCGATCCGTTCACGGCGGTTGAAAAGGGACTGGCCGCCATCTACCACATCCGTTCGCAGGGGATGGAGGCACACTACATCCGGCTGGGAAAATGGCTGGAACACCTCCAGTGGGAGGCGGGTGCCAATCCCCACCTGGTTTGCACGGTGTGGCACCCGCAGGCCACCGGGGCGGAACTGCGGGAAGCCACGAACCATCCCGTCCATGTTCTCGAAGCGGAAACGCTCGAACAGGCGCTTGAAAAAATGCCGGAAGCACTGCGCCGCCCACGTCGCGCCCTGCGCGACCGGAACGTGGTGATCCATCTTTGCACCGACAACAGGGAAGTGATCCGTGAGGCCAGGAATCACGGCTGGCACAACGGGTTCACGATTGATCCGGAGACCCAGTTGAACACAGATCTGGATTCGCTGTGCCAGAACAAGCCGGAACGATGGCGGCGCATCGGCACTCTCCGCCGGATCATTGCGTCCCTGCGGAATGAATCGTCGACGATTCTTGGGGGCGTGCCGGTCGTCTGGCATCCCGGCATTGATCCGGGTCTGGTCCGGGAGGTCACCGATGCCGAGGTCGTCGAGATCGAGGCCGACACACCGCACGATGCCCTCGAACAGTGGAGGCTCCATCAGGAGTCACAACCCGTGGTGTAACGCAAAAAAGGAACCGGATGAATCGAACGCCCTCCATCTGTCTCATGTCTGCCGTCGCCCACGAGCGGGCTTATTACAAGGCCTTCCTCCACAGCTGCCGGAGGCTGGAGATCGAACCGGTCATTCTTCGGGGATGCACCACCTGGGGGCTTGGACAAAAGATCCGTCTTGTGGGTGAGTTTCTGGCCACCGAGCGGAGCCGCCAATTCGACTGCTTCATACTGTGCGATGCCTTCGATGTGATCTTCCAAAAAACGCTCCCCGAGATCGCAGTTCCCTATCTGGAAAACCACTCCGATCAAATTATTTTCAGTGCGGAAAAATATTGTTATCCCGACCCGTGGAAAAAGGCGATCTATCCGCCCGCCCCCAACGATTATCGTTTCCTGAACTCGGGCTTCTGGATGGCCACGGCGGAGCTTGCCCGGAAAATGTTTGATACGATCATCCCGGAGAACATTCCGGCGTGGATGAACGACCAGCAGGTGTTCACCGATGTTTTTCTGACCAAGATCCTTCCCATCCATCTTGATTATCAAAGCGAATATTGCCAGTGCCTCAACGGGGCGCTCGATGATGTCGAATACGATCACGAAGCCGGGCTGGTTCGCAACAGGGCGACCGGCACCACACCGGGGCTGATCCACGGCAACGGGAACGTCAAGCTGGAGGACACCATTGCGTGTGTTCTCGGAGCCGTGCCGGTGTGACGGTGCAAGTCGATGAAACACGAACTGTGCATCCTCTTCCTGCACCACAGGAATGACGGGCTGAGCCGGTTTCATCTGGAGGTGATCCGGGAGAACAATCCCGACGTGCCCGTCGTTCCCCTGACATTCCGCATAGGCGTCCCCGGCGCGACCCGCGTGGCGGAATGGAACTGGCCCGTCCGCGACGAGTGGCATGCGAACGATGTCATGGTCTACTCGTGGTACCGGCGGAGGAATCTGGACGCGAAGCGATATGTCATTTTCGACTACGACACGCTCGTTCTGGAACCCGTTGAAAGGTTTTATCGGAACGTCTGGGACGCAGACGTTGCCTGCGCCCGACCGGTGTTGTACGAGGACCAGCCGGACTGGCATTGGTTCAACCCCCAATTTGTGGATCTGCTTCCGGCGGAGCTCGGCCATCAACTGGCGGGGATGGTTCCGGCATCCGGTTCCTTTTTCTCGGAGCGTGCGCTCAGTGCCATGGTCCGTCTGGCCAGAAACAGGATGTTCTCGGAACTCTTCTGTGAGTGCCGGCTAGGCACTCTGGCAAGGGCAGCCGGTTTTCAAATCGAGCCCATCCGCGATGACGCGGAGCGGTTTCTGAGCTGGACCGAAGTTTCTCCGACGGGAATTGGGATTTGGCATCCCGTGAAAAAGATCTGTTCACGCGTCCCGCCAAACGGAAGGGATAGCCGATGACGCCGGGCGTTCGCAAGAAGTCGCGGGGGAACGAACATTCGGACGAAGACGCGCTGGAGTGAGGCGATTCAACTTTTTGCAGAAAATCAGGTCACGCGGGCACACAGCCGGCCAACAATCCGATAACGTGCCGAGTCCGGGGTGGTGTATGCGGGCACGCATCGGGACCGGCTCCGCCGTCCTGCCATCAACAACATGAATACGATTGAAACGGGCTGCGTCGGGACAGGCTGAGATTCAGAAGTGAAACGCACCCCGACAGATCCAACTGGCAAAACCTGGAGCGCCCTGGACGTGGTTCTCCTGATCGTCGCACTCGTCATCGTGGTGCTGGGACTGTTCCTCGGCTAGGGCCACCGGCTGGATCGTTCAGATGAGTCCGATACGGGAAGCCAGGGTATTGAAACTCCCCGCACCGGACCACCAGAGTCAGAGAACAGAAGTGCCTCCGACGGGGATACTTTTCACAACGGACGCCGTCCATCGCAAGCTTTGTGTGAAGCCAATTCGGAAACCTGCAGCCGTTTAGGTGCATCTGCCCTGCGGGAAATTTTGACGCCGGTCGGCAAAGACGGTTGCAGATTCCATTCCTCGATAACTCAGAGCATCCGTCTGAACCACGGAAACCATTTTGAGATCGTGCCATCTGACTCCAGCGGCGGGAGCGTCACCCGCCGGAAGCCGCGTTCGCAGTGAACGAGAACGCATTCGTGATCCCGGAGGGTGCGGAGAATGTGCGGCTTGATCCTGTGTTCCTCCGTTTCCGAATAGTTGGTGTTGCGCTTGCCGGCGCTGTAACCCCACGACCGTTTCGCAACGAGTTTCTTCCCGAGGAAATCGGCGGCCTGAACGGCGTCCGCCTCGTCGGCGGCCCGGAAGATCAGCCGGTTGCGCAGGTTGAGCGTGAGCACCCTGGACTTGTCGCTGCCCAGCGGCGGGATGAACGAGGTCGTGGACTGTGCCGCCGCGACGATGGTCGCCCCCGCTTCGCGAATCACATCGACAACGTTGTAGTCGCTCGTGCCGTCCTCGCTGGCCGTCATGAAACGTTGCGCCTCGTCGGCCCACAGAATGATGAGATTGTCACCGGCCCGGGCCTCCTTCGGTTTGTCGAAACGGAGCAGGGCGTGGTTGTAGAACAGCAGTTTTAGGAATGTATTTATGTAGCGGCGTTCAGTCTGAAATTTCTGCGGCATCGTCACGCAGATGATCTTTCCGCGGTCGACGTCGGCCATGTCGAATGTGCTCTCGCGGGAACAGAATACTTCTGAAATCTCCGGAGTGAGAAAGTATTGCAGATAGTTGCCGATGGTTTCCCGCACCCCGCCCAGCTGCTCTTCGGGCTGCGTCAGGAACCGGTTGGCAAAATGTTCGACAACGGCAACTTTTCGCGGCGTGGGAAGCAGATCCCGGAGAGATTCAATCGTCTCCGCCAGAACGTCCTTGTCTGAAAGCAGTTCAAACGCGCCCGCCAGCGTGACGGGACGGTTGATCTCGAACAGCAGCTCCAGCGCATGTGCGATGTGCGTTTGCGCCTGGCTCCTGAAAAAGCCCTTGTCACCGCCCTGGCCGAGGCTGGTCGCGGTATCGACGACAAACTTCGCGTACGACGTGAACGGAATCGCGCGATTGCCGGTGAGATTGAACCGATGGGCGGGCACCCAGTTGGTCGCGTTTTCGTCCGGACGGATTTGAAGGTGGATCAGATCGTTGCCGCGCCGGTAATGCGATGCCATTGCGCGCAGCGTCTCCCAATACACCCCTTTCTCATCGATGCACAGACCGCCCCAAAGCGGTTCGTTCCGGAAAACCTGATGGGCCAGCTGGTTGATTCCCGAGCTCGTCTTGCCCGAACCCGTGTCGCCGGTGATCAGCCAGCCCCGGCAGAACTGGTTTCGTTTCCATTTCACCCCCTTCAACATCGCCACCAGATGTGGTCTCGCATCCCGCGAGAGCAACGCGAAGAGCCCGAGCGAACCGGACAGGATGGCAACGGTGATGCCTCCGATCCCTCCCGGCCACCGGACGGCGACGGCGGCAAGCACGAGAGACACGGCGAACAAGGCAAGGTTGAACGGGCTCATAAGATAAATCTGCCGATGAGCATTCCGGTCACGACGGAGAATGCGGCCGTCAGAACCAACCCGGCCACGGTCGGCTCAATGAAACGTTTTGACGTGGGATGCTGCCGCAGCTCTTCCAGCAATACTGCGGAGAGGCGTTGCAGGGTGACGGCCTGCTCCTGAAGCTGGAGCAGCGAGTCACGGAGATCTGAGAATGACGGCAGTTCCTTCCGTCGAATGCTGTCCCAGTGTTCCTGATGAAGGCGGAACAAATCGAGGCAAACCAAAAGCGGTTCGTCCTCGCGCAGATGATGCTTGCGACGCCAGTCCTCAACCAGATGGGCGAAGTCGGAGGAAAAGTCATTTTTCGGTTCAGGCATATGGATGCTCGTTGGTCATTGGATGGGAAGCAGAAGGTCGGAGGCCGCCTCGATCTCGGCGTAGAGTCGGCGCTGCCAGGTAGAGAACCGCTGGCGGTCCAGCAGATGAAAACCGTCGTGTTTGCAGGCGGCGGTGACCGTCAGATTTTCCTGGTTCAACCCCTCGACCAGCCAGTCCTCCATGCGCAGCATGGTGATTTCCTTTCCACCAAGCTTCTTCAACAGGCGCACCCGGACGGCGCTCCGGTCGTAAAGTCCGAACGTATCGCCATGCACCTGATTGCGGATGACGACATAGCTTGCCTTGTCGTTCAATTCCTCCACCACCCTTTGGATCTGATCGAGGCTGTCGGCCTCGTGATTGACCGGCATGACCAGCGTGAGACGGGCTCCGAGCAGTTCCAGAACCTGCGCGAGATCGATGACGCTAAAATAGTGGAGGAAGACATCCGTGGACGCGGCGCGGCAATCCACCACAACCAGCCCCTCCTGTTCCAGAGCCCGGAACATTTCGTCCAGTGAACGCGGCCTGGAGAGGTCGATGAATCCGGCTTCGGAATGGAACCGTTTCAAGGTCGAATTTTCGTTGTCGCTGTCGCAGGCGATGAAGGGCAGTTGCCGGTCCTTCATGAACTGGACGAAGTTCACGGCGAAGAAGCTTTTGCCGACACCGCCCTTGCCGTTGAGGATGAGATTGAGTTGACGTTTCATAGTTCGTTGGGATTGGCGAATTGTATTTTTGCGATACGAGGTCCGCCCTTCGCCGGATCGGGCGGAGGACAGTTCAGGAGATCATCCAGCAGCGCGATCTGATCCTCTTCCGGGATCTCCGGCGCAGCATGCTGTGCAGCAGGTTTTCGTTCCGGCTTCGTCGCACGGCGGACAGCCCGGCCGGGTTTGGCGGCACCGTCAGGGCGCGCAGCGTTGTTTGCACGAACCGGTTGCTCGCCCAGGACGCTCCGGCAAAAGCGCATGACGCAGGTGTCCGAAGCGCGGATGCCGCAATGAGAGAGCATTTCGCTGATCGTGCGAAACGAAGCACCCTTGCCGCGCATGGCGGCGATCTCGTCGCGCACCGCCTCCAGACGCGAGACGCGCGACTGGACGGTTCCCGTGAAGCGCGATGCCGCGACGCGGAATCGCGACACGGCATCATTTGGTATCGCGTCATCCTTCATGGTGAACGCAGCAGCGGGATCGCGGTCGCATCGCAGCAGGCGCAACAGTTGTCGTCGCGCACCGGATCGCGTGCGCGTCAGGTCGTCGTGACGACAACGTTCTGTCGCCGGTCGGCATCGTGCGTCGCACGCCCGTCGCAGCGGGCGCATTGATGCGCAGCACGGAAAACCTTCGGAATCGAAGGAGTAGGGCGTGCCCTCTCATAAACAGTTTCATAGGCGGATGCCCCGGCCTTCCCTCAGCGTTGCCCGCCAGCATTCGAGCTGAGTTAAAATGTCGTCGATACGGCCGCATTTTCCCGCCGCTCGTTCCGAGACCTGGTCCGCGTAGAGTTTGCCAAGCGATGAGTTGGGAAGTTGCCTGACACAGTGGGCTGATTCGGTGTGCAGCTGATCACGAAACATCGTCAGAACTTTCATGGCGGTGCGAATTTCTCCGGGAGCGGGTGTTTTCATTTCGTCGGAAATTTCGAGGATTGAGTTTTCTTGCGACGGGACGGTTTCCCGTCCACGGCGACGGCATACCACTGGAGGAGATTCCGGATCACCAGTTCCACGGACTCCATCTGCCAGACCGCCGTCTTGGTGATCGATGAGGTTCGCGCGGCCTGGAGAAACCATTTGCCGCGATGGGTGATGGCCGCCTCCGCTTCGCCATCGATGCGCTGCTTCAACTCGTTCAAGACTTCGACGGCTCTCAACAGATCACCGCGTTTAATTTTGCGAGATGGAGCATGCAGTTCGATTCCGCCGATGCCCGTGTCGTGCGTCGGGCTGCGATCCCGTTTGACCTGGTGCGCTGGCCGTGACGCTGCACGGTCTGCTGCACGCGATGATTTCCGTCCGCTGCCCGGTGACATGCCCCGGGACTGTGTGGTGCGCTTCGTTGTTCGCATGCCGTCATTGAACATCATGCTGCGTTGTCCGTTGTGCCCTTTGCGCACAAACTGCGGCCATCCCTGCGACGCGTCGTGATTCGGGGTGTGGCTTCCAGAAAACACTGTATCGGCGTTGACACGGGGGACGGTCAATTGGAACAGTTCCAACGTATGCCGAAACGTACGTCCGAACTTTCAAAACCGCATGCCAGACTCCACAAGAATCATTCCTACGAACTGCTCGTGGCGACCTGGCTGATGAATGGCGGCTGGCAGGTGTTCACTCCTTTGCTGGATGCCGCCCATGCCGTGGATTTGATCGCATCGGACGGCCCGAATTCCTACCGGCTCCAGATAAAGTCACTCGAAGCCCAGGAAGTGGACCGCCAGGTTCAGAACGTATGGAAAGGACGGAACATCCACTTCGTCATCTATTTCGCCCAACGATCAAACTGGGGATACGTTTGTCCGGCGTTCACCACCAATCAGAAGCGGCTGAACGATGCTTCACACAAACGCTTTCTTCAAAACTCCAAGTCGTTCCTTGCGGCATTCCATGCATGCTGACCGACAACATTGCTGAAGGTGCGTGCCTAAAATGTTGAACCAAGCATGTTCCTCTTTCGTCACGCTTGGCTACCAATCACTCGTGTCGTAGAGGCCTGTCTCCGGAATTCGTCAGGTCGATGATTGTGCCTGACGCGCACAATGCCGGATCGGGGTTCCGCTATCGTTTGAGGTGTGATCACGGCCAAGGCGCAATACAACCTGTCGAACGCGAAATCCTATTTTCGCGAGCATCTGGCGGTCGGCGATTACTATCGGGAGGGCGAACGGATCTCGGGCGAATGGTTCGGTAGGGCGGCGGAATCCCTGGACCTGCGCGGTGCCGTCCGGGAAACAGAATTCGACGCGCTCTGTGAGAACGAAAACCCCACGACCGGCGGTTGCCTGACCCAACGCAAAAACACCGTCCGGCAGGAAGGTGGCGGGACGAGGTCGAACCGGCGCGTCTTCTACGACTTCACTTTCTCACCACCAAAATCGGTTTCCATCGCCGCGTTGCTCGTCGGCGATGCCCGCATCATTGACTCGCACGAACGGGCCGTCCGGAACGCGCTGACCGAGCTGCAAAACTTCGCGGCGGCGCGCATACGAAAAGGGAAAAGCCGCGATTCCCGGCTGACCGGGAACATCGTGGCCGCCCTCTTCAGCCACGACACCTCCCGCGCCCTCGATCCGCATCTGCACACGCACTGCGTCGTCTTCAACGCCACCCATGATCCAAAGGAGAACCGCTGGAAGGCGTTGGAAAATCAGGAGATGTTCAAGACCCGAAAATATGCGGAGGCGGTCTACTATCACGAACTGGCGAAGGATCTTCGAAGTTACGGGTACCGGATCAGCAATCGTGCGCGGGGCGACTTCGAGATTGAAGGGGTGTCAGCGGAGATCTGCGCGCGCTTTTCCAAACGGCACGAGCAGATCAACGAAGCCCACGAGGCGCTGCTGCGGGAAAATCCAGCCCTTGCCGACGTCAATCAAAAGGACGTTCGTGAATGGCTTGCCACGGCTGAACGGTCGCGGAAGATCAGGGACCTGGGCCGCGAGGAACTGAAACGTCTGTGGTCATCACAGATCAATCCGCAGGAAGCATCCGCCTTGGAGTCGCTCGCGCAACGGGAAGTCCTGACTGTCGCGAGGAACGAACCGGACAGATCAGCCGAGGCGGTTGAGTGGGCGGAGGAACATTTGTTCGACCGTTGCGCCGTCGTACCTGAGCCGGAAATCTGGCGGCAGGCGTTGATCTGGGCACGCGGTGAAAATGTGAGCATCAGCAGTTTGAAACGGACAACCGGACTTCGGGACTACGTGCGGGATGCCGGCGGCGCGACCAGTGTGACCACCCGCGAAGTGCTCGGTCGCGAATGGGAAATTGTCCGTGCGGGTCTGGAGGGGGTCAGTGCGTACGCGCCATTCGTCGCCGCTCCGTCTGCCGCGCCGGAGTCCTTCGCCAAAGACCAGGGTCTGGCGCTGAGGCAACTGTTGCTCTCGCGCGATTTCATCACGTTGTTTCGCGGTGGCGCAGGCACGGGAAAAAGCTTTGTGCTGAAGGCGCTGGCCGACCAACTTCATGAGGCCGGGCATCCGGTCGTGACACTCGCTCCCCAACGGCAGCAGGTGCAGGACATGAAGGCGGAGGGCTTCGCCTCACCCACGACGCTGGCGGACTTCCTGACACGGAAATCGATCAGCCGACATGCCGTCGTCCTGCTGGATGAATCGGGCCAGGTCAGCGGAAACCAGATGGCGGAACTCGTCCGTCTGGTTCGTTCCGGCGAGGGCCGACTGATCCTCTCCGGCGATACGCGGCAACACGGCCCGGTCGAGGCTTCCGACGCGATGCTCGCGCTGGAACGTCACGCGCATCTGAAGCCTGCGGAGTTGAAAAAGATCCGCCGCCAGAATCCCAGACTCGGAAGCGGCAATCAGGAAAAACGGAACATCCGCCGCTACCGCCGCGCCGTGGCAGATGCCGCCTCTGGAAAACTGGCGGAGTCCTTTGCCGGACTTGAAGAACTTGGGGCCATCGTCAGCTGTCCGCCCGGCGAACAGTCAGCCCTCCTCGCGGAAGAATACCTGCGTCTGGCGGAGGAAGGACATTCACTGGTGGTCGTGGCGCAGACATGGAATGAAGTTCACAGGGTCAACGAGCGTGTTCGCGCGAGGTTGCGAGAAAAGGGATTGATAGGATCCGACGAAACCGAGGTCGAGGCATTGGCGCAGGTTGACCGGACCGACGCCCAGAAGCGCGATGGCCGCAATTACCAACCGGACACGCGCATCCTATTCAACCAGCCGTTTGGCCGCGTGCCCAGGGGTGCCAAAGGCTCCTTTGTCAGCGCGGTCGACCGCGGAATCATCGTCGGCATCGGCCAGGAGTGGCATCTCGTTCCGCGCAAGCACCTGAACCGGATCACGGTTTGCGAACCGCGAACACTTTCGCTCGCCCAAGGTGACCGGTTGCAGCTCAAGGCAAACCAACGCCTGTCATCGGGAGCGACGGCCACCAACGGGGAAATCGTCACGGTCAGCGCCGTGCGGGAGGACGGCGGAATCAATCTGCAGGACGGTCGAACACTGGATCCGGGCTACCGGCAGTTTGTCCCCGGCTACGCGGTGACGTCCTACGGTTCCCAAGGCAAGACGACGGACTACGTGCTCTTTTCCGATTCCGCCGTCCGCGCCGCGACCAACGGTCGCCAGTGGTATGTCACCATCTCGCGCGGGCGACGTGGAATTCGCATCTTTACTCCCGACCGGCAGGCGCTCCGGGAAAGTGTGACGAGGTCGGGGGATTCACGGCTGGCCCTGGATCTGATCGGGCTCGAACAGGGATTGAAACATATGCCGCGAAATTCACGGCACCTCTGGCGGCACTGGACAAGGGGCTGGAGCAACCGGGTGGGCCGGATGCTCGCGGCCCTGTCGACGACGCGGAGGATGCAACCCGCAACCAACAAAACCTATGAGAACAAAGTCAGTTGAATGCTTCGCAACGGACCCGAAATCACGCGGTCTGCGCGTGGAGCTCACCCCGCAGGAATCGCTGGTGTTGCCCCACGAACATTTCATGTATTCAAAACTGTGTGCCGGAACAGAGTTCGACACGCTGACGCTCTGCTTCATGACCCACGAAGTTGTTCTGACCGGCTACGGTCTGCGACGGGTCGAAGGCGCGATGCAGGTGCGGGACCTTTCCTGGGTCGCCGCCCGGACCGTGAGGTACAAATCGCAAGGGGTGGAGAAAGGATTCATCTCGTCGATCACCGTGAGGCAAACCGACGAAGACAAAGGCGATGCGAACAGTCGAAAAAACTGACCGGGGAGGATGTCAATGAAACAGGAAAAGAAGGATTTTCTGGCGCTCGCAATTCCGCCGGCCCGGCTGACGATCACGGAGACCGCGTGGTCGCTCGGATTTGCCGAGCAGGACATCACGGTGCTGGTGTCAGCGGGACTGTTGAAACCACTGGGCCATCCCCCGCAGTCGGGCTCGAAGTATTTTGCCAGTGCGGAACTCCAGTCGTTGCGGAGTGATACGCGCTGGCTTGCGCGGGCATCCGACGCCATCGTGAACCACTGGAAAAAGAAAAATGCCAGCCGCGCAGCGTGTTCTTCAGCGGCGTAAAATAGATGGCGTGTGGTGACACGGTCTACCGGGGTGAGAGCGATGTCATGGTGGATTCATCCCAACAGAAACAGATTCCGCCGATGAAAACCTAAGCGCGGAACTCCCGGCGGCGGCGGTTGTGTCAAGGTGGAGGCGCTGGGAGGCGGGGCGCACGACCTTGACACGGCGGACGCCGCCATAAAATGAAGCGGGTTTTCGTCGTTCCGACCGCCTGCTCGTGCAGCTGATGGACGGTGTAAACCCAAATGGCTTCTGTTGAGAGCGAGGGTTGAACACATCTTTGGATTTCTGGTTCACCAGATGCGGGCCAACCGGATCCGGACCATCAGGAAGAAATGGCGGAGCGCAGCATCGGACTGGGCAACCTCGTGTACAACCTCTTCCGCTACGTGCAACTCGGCGGATCAATGGTATGAAGCGAAAGGAAAAGATCGGAACGACGGCCGAATCGCAAAGAAGCGAGCTTACAACCGACAGCTGTCGAGGCGCAACGAGCCGAAGTTCCCCGAAAAAACTAACGGACGGCGCTCCCTCGTCTCAAACAACCGCACTCCATTTCAACCAAGATAGCGAGCCGGGCTCAAAACAAAGTTAATGGATGTGCCCTTAAAACTGGGTTGATGGATTTGCCCTGATGTCTTGAAAATACACTTGAATAACTCGAAGTTTTCCGCGTTTACTCTTACGAGATGGAAGTAGCTTCCAAGTCTAGCCGTGATAAGCTGCAACAAGTAGCGAGGGCGATCGCGACCGATCAACAGGTAACCCCTAAGCCAGGGGAAGCCGATCTCGTTTTTGTGGGATTGGATCAAGACCCAAGAACTTTCGCTAAGCGATATAGGGGACTTCAGGAATTCTTCCGTCTACGATTTGGAGTTGAACTTGCCGTGGTTGGTGGTGGCGTTGGCTGCGAGAAAAGCTATATCAAAATCTTCGCGAAGGATCGACCTACGGAAAGAAGAATTGTTGAATTAGTTCTCCAGCTAGAAGGGTCTATTTGCATTGAGCTTGAAAGAGCGGGAGTCGATCGAATCTTTGAAAACGAGATTGGAAACGAAGGCGGACTGGCGGTGGCAGTTGGGTCACAGCCAACAAGCGAAGCGATGCTATCATCCGCATTGAAGATTAAAAATCCCCTCCCGAGGCTCGAATCTTTGATCTCGGCGAGTCGTTCCATGCTAAAAGAGTTGCCAGACGCGGATGGCGCCAAAACAGCCTTCTTCAAATGCCTCGATGCGTTTCGATCCTATTTCAACGGAACTTCAAAAACAATACCGAACGGACTTTCGGAAGAACTTCATGACGCGTATTCAAGCCTTCGGCGTCGACTTCCCAGCTTCAAGGCCGTTTTCGAGTGCATTTTAGGCACGATTGAAACCCTCGGTGTTAAAATCCAATTAGAGCCACCGACCTCATTAAAACTCACAAAAACAGGCATTTACCACATCAAATGAGAATTAGCTAAATCTGTAAACGTCGGAATTTAAGCTATATTCTTCGTTTCGTTTATCTAAGAAATCAAATCCTTCGTCACTCAGCATTATTTGGCCCTCTGGCGTAATACCAATAAGGCGATGATGAAAAAGCTCCTCAACTGCCGATTTGAAATCCGAATAGTCAGGAGATGCCGGTAACACTGTAAATGTCCATCGTTTATCTTTTTGGGCCCTTTCTTGATGCAACCACAACGTACTAAGAACCTTCCTTCCGCCAGGACTGGGCGTATAATTAGGGTCCATTGATTTGGGTGCTGCAATCGATCCGGTGCCGAGCGCATCCTTATCGGCGCGTCCAAATGCGCCCGCTAAAAACAGGCGAGTAAGAGTGTATCCACCCAAAAAACCTTCCGCGAAGAACAAGGATATGAGGCCAACGCCAAACGACGCTGCAGGGCTCGCAAGACCTTCATGCACGTAAAAACTCTCGGCTGCAAAGGTTCCAACTTTCTTCAAGAACGCCGGAATGGACTGAAGTTGAACCAAACCCACTCCGACGATAATTTTGGTAAGCCAATCCGAAATCTGTTCGAGGTTGGTATTTACCCGCATCTGATAATCTTGCGCTTTTCCCGGAGACTCGCTTGTTCCTTTTGGATCTTGCTGAAGTACGCGTGGAATTCCGAATAAAAAACCTACAGCAAACCCCAACACAAGAGACGCGAAAGACCAAACCAGTGCAGAAGCCCAAGCACCGGGGTTAGACGAATAAACCCCTACCCCATATCCGACTAGAACCATGCTACCGCAAACCACGACAAGGGTTACTCCCGCGGTGCTAACGAGATCAACTTGATTTCTGGTAAGGGTAAAGTTTTTGAATGGCTTTCCCATTGTGCTATGAGCCAAAATTTATTATCAAAGAGTGTGGAAGGTAATCTCCAAAGAGCACATCCTTCAACTGAGTTGCATAAAAAAGAATGCTGCAAAACAAGGGGCTTTTAACACTAGATTTCATTTTAAATTAATTAATCGATGTGCTCCAAAAGCTAAGTCGACGTTGAGTCTCAAACATGGCTTACCTCGATCTTGATGGCAAACTCGCGGAGCTCAGTCTCTTGTCAATATTCTTAGTGATGGATCCGATTGTTACGCTTTTTCTAGGAGGCTATTGCCCAACAATTAATGCCAATCTCCAAGGACCACCCATACTTGCACATCACCCTGAGTTATCTCAGGTGTAGGTGGATCGCGCTCAATAGACTCGATATGATACGGTTTCCCTCCGATCCGGGAAGCGAGACGACCATTCTGCGCTAACGGTGTATCCCCTTCTACGGGGAATCGATCCACTTCTTGCATTTTTTTACTCTTTCTCTTTTGTTGTGTTTTTCAATTGCCTCCTAGGAAGCGCCACATGGCGACCACTTGAGGATCGTTAACAAACGCATGTTGCCAAGCAATCAGGTCAGCTTTCTGAGAGTCGTAAGATATCAGTAATTTGTCCTTGGCCGTCTCATCTGCGGACACTTCTGCACCGGTGGTTATGTCCTTGATTATCGTTGTTCCTTTAAGAATAGCATCACGAAGTCTATTCAACTCTTCCACGGATGAGGCCAAATCAGCCTGATAGCTTAAAACTTTTTCAAAGGCCGCCCCCGCAGGTCCCGGTCTCTGAACTCGTCGGAAGTAAATAGTATTGGCCGCCGGTGGTGGCACCAGTGGAGCCGCTGCAACGTAGATAGTGTAGTTAGCCGGAACCTCTGAGACGAGCGCGGCCGAATTTAGAGAGTTGAAAAGACGATCCGCCTGAGTTCGAACTTCTGCTGAATAGTTACTAGGATTTCCGCGCACATTTTTGATTTCCTGAAAAATTTGGTTACTAAGGGAAAATATGATGTCGGGTATTTGACCTGTGGATGATGCAAGAGTTGCAGCCCTCGCAACCGCATTAGCTACTGCAGGGTTGTCTGTTAACGCGGCCGCGCCGCCATTCTCTGCGATTATTTCTGCAGCTGTGCCTGACGCGAACCACTGGGCAACGTTGAATCCGGCATTTGCTCCCGTCGCTTCTGTGGTGTTTGCTTTTGTGCTGAGGCTGCCTTGGAGCTTGGCGAGCACCGAGTGCGCCTTGGGCATTATTTCATACTTTGCTTTACCGGGTCCGTCGGCGTCGTCCATTATTGGGTCAAACAGAACCTCAGCTCGCTTATAACCAATCACGATCTTCACCGGAGATTCGGATTGTGTGCTCAACGCAGTTTCGAGACCGATGGTTGTGCCGGTGCTGAATACCAGTGAGCGATTGAGATTGGCACACCCGGTAGCCGCGATTGCCAACAAGATTGTCGTCAAGTTCGTTACTGTTTTCATCATTTCACTGTCGTTGTATTTTGGAATCCCTCTTCAATGAATTCGATCGCCATTAGATTCGCTGCTTTGCCGAAAGCTATTTCGGCGCGAGAAAGAGCGACTCTGCCGTCCTCCATTTCCACAGTGCGGTAGACTGCTGAAACCTCGCTGTAGCCGATGACCATCCGGTCTGTCATAACCAGAGTTCCAATGCCTTTCAGATCAATGTGGGGCGGCAACCCGTCTTTCTTTATTCGACTGTCGCGATAAATCCCAACGCCGAAGTAACCTGGACCCGAGATGATCGGTCGATAACCGGCGCAACCCGGTAGCAGGATGACCCCAAGACAGAGCATCCATACCCATTTGATTGATCTGTTACGCATCTGCTGGTCTTGCTAGACTGGGAGTTTCCAGCTACGGCAAACTTGTTGAGACGCAGTCAAGTTTTCACAGGACATCCCCCGCCAATTGTTATGAGCTATAAAAACCAATGAAAAACTTCGGGTACCGCCTTACAACTAACGACACGCCCGAAGCGCCATCAATCCGTATCCATTTTGCTTGGGATAATACTTCCTGGATCTTGTGTATTGAATAAAAAAAACGATTCGGAAGTCCAGTAAATAAATTCTAAATAGCCAATGGCGTGTTGCCTCATTGAAGGGGACACCGAAAGGGTCGAGTCTGGAAAGGCGGAAGGGTTCCATTGCCTCATAATAGCGGACACCGTGGCGAATGCCCGCCGCCATGAGCAAAGAGACGCTGAACGAATACATCCCGAGAGTT
>JBDNGP010000084.1:0-42923 GCA_041689265.1 Verrucomicrobiota bacterium | reverse complement strand
GTCAGGTTCACCGGCGCGTCCAGACTCGCCGACGTGTCTCCGTTCACAAATCCGATGTAGCTCGCGCTCAACGCCGGGTTTGCCGCTCCATACACCTTGCTCTTGTTCGCCGCTGTCACCGTCAATGGCGCACGCGTGACATTGATCGACACTGACGCCTGGGCCGTCGTGTAATTTACCGAATCATTCGGGGTAAAAATGACGCTGAGAGTTTGAGCGTTACCGGCCGCGAGGATGGTTCCCGATGGAGGCGTGTAGGCGAACACACCGGCCACATTTGCCGTTGCGTTCAACTGTGACGCATTCAGGGCTGTTCCGTAGGTAATCGGGGCAGCGTTTGACCAGGTGATCGAGGGCACCGTCGGCCCCCCAACACCAAGACTGTTGATCCAGTCTGTCAGGAGAGAGATTCCAGATTGATCGAGCTCAGTGGATGCCAACGGTGGCATCTGCCCGGGCCCGCGAACAAGAATATGCTGCAGCAACCGGGAGTGCGTCAGGTCTCCCGGGACGACGACTTTGTTCATCGGGTCCCCGTCATCGTTGATCAACGGCCCATCAATCAAGCCGGCATTACCGATGGGGGTAGCGATTCGCGCATCCCAAAGACCCTGGGCGGTCCCTCCCGGTTGATGACATGAAACGCAATTGGCTTGAAGGTAGGAACGCGACCGATCTTCCAAACTCGCGCTTTCGTCATCGGCCGGGGCCAGCGCCGGAAGCGTGTTTGGATCTGGCACCGCACCGTCAAAATACCCAACCTGACTGAGGGCAGATAGCTGGTTGGTCAACCCGCCACCGTAGTCATGCTCGCGATTGAGCTGCACCGTATTGAAGCCCAGAGCGAACCCAGCCTGGGGAGTGTGGCATTGGAGACATTCCGACCGGGCCGGATAACGCCACGTTTGTTCGCGCAGCAAACTGCCATCGGGATTGAAGATTGAAACAACTTCATCTTCGCCGCCTTCGGCAACCAAATCGGCATCAGTTTGACCCGCATTCCATTTGTAGGTGAAGCCGTGGACGCCGTCGCTGTTCTTCACGATGAATCGTGTCTCCAACCTGCGTTTGGAAGCAGCCACGCCGTTGGTCAATTCCAGTTCGAAGTGCTTGATCCAGACGGTACCAGTCGGGAACAACCAGTTGCCCGTAGCATCGAAGGTCATTTCGTCATTGATGTCAGGAATGGAGAACCAACGAGATTTGATCGCGTGATCCGACCAGAACGAAACGTTGACATCATAAGGAACGATGCCCGGCTCGGGTGTGAGAGACACGAGTTCACTAAAAGCGCCGGTCTGCGAAAGCAACGTCGGAGGCAGCTGCCCTTGGACCGGGCCCGAAGAGTACATCAATCGTGTTACCTCTCCTCTCAGATGTGAAATCAACAAGTCGCCATTCGATGGGTCACTTCCGAAACCTACCGGGCCGCTGAATGTAGAGAGAACTTTCTGAAAGTTTTGGACTTGCCCCACGACGGCGTCATATTGCACCGCGAAGATTACCCTGTCCACGGCATCACCAAAAATATAATACCCCGACAACTGACCAAGCCGGTTACCGTTATAAACTACGCCACCCGTAATTGATCGACCCTGCGCGACGCTTCCTGGAGGGCCTGGAATAACTGGACCACCGGTGTGTGGGTACTCCAAAATGGGATCGGTAATAATGGCTCCATTCGGAAGCGGCAGAGAATATGGATGAGCTCCTTCGGAGAGATTCCACCCGTAATCAGCTCCACCGCTTATAATATTAACCTCCTCCCAGAGGCCCTGGCCGACATCGGCGCAGTAGAGGATTCCCGTTTCTGGATCGAAGCTGAATCGCCACGGATTTCGCAGTCCAGCCACCCAAAACTCTGTACGGACCCTCGCCGAGTCGACGGCTTGCCCATTGAAATTGGTGGCGCCGACAAAGGGGTTATCAGAAGGGACGGAATAGTAGGCCTTGGACTGGGCATCCAAGTGTATGGACGGATGTGAATTCGGTTCAAGGTTACCGGGGAGCCTGTTCACATCTATACGCAAAATCGTCGCGAAAAAATCTTTGTCGATCGATCTGCTGTTCCCATAAGTGTCCCCACCACCACCCTCATCCCCCAAGGAGACGTACAGATATCCATCCGGTCCAAAGTGAAGATCCCCCGCGTTATGATTATTGGCCTGGTCGAGCTGGGAAATCATGAACTGTTCCGAACCCGGAAGAGCAGCATTTGGATTGGCTGGATCCATTTCAAAACTCGAAAGACGGTCGTAGAAAACGTATCCGGGAGGGACACCGTTGGTAGTTGTATAGTAAACGAAGAATTTACGATTTGCTTCCCAATCCGGGTGAAAGTCCATTCCCAAGAGGCCCCCTTCTCCACCACCATCCACGCGGTCCGTAATATCGAGAAAAAGTGTCTTTGTGGGAGCCGCAATATTTGTGACGACTTGTATGGTTCCACCGAGCTCAACAACGAAGATGCGGTTCGTGTCACCAGGCGCCGTCACCAAGGCAACAGGTGTATCGAATATCAACCCTCCAAAGGCGTTCTGCTGAGTATAACTGTAGATCGGTGGATCGATCGGCACCGCCAGCGTAGTGTTCGGCACACGAGCCCCTTGCAGTGTGGCTTCAGCCAACACCAATAACCCCACCAGCAGAAGTGACGCTGTTCTTTTTTTCCAAAACATGAACAATTTAAGATAGTTTGAATTTGCGCTACCCACAAAACTAAAACCCTCAACCCTCTAAAAGACAGTCTGTTAAAGAGATCGCCGGACAGCACCAAAAGCAGATTCCGATGAGGAATTACCCGAAAAACAGAACGAACGAAAATCTGACAACCTGAAATTGGAGCAGAGAGGACGGGGAAAGGTGTTTTAGACCGGTTGCCTATTCGCGGCCACGATTCTTGGTATAGGTTCAGTAATTAAGCGGCTCCGACAGTGAGTTTGCGGGCATAGAACCCCTCGGCGTAACCGGTACCAGAGGCACATTCCATTCCTCTGAGCCGCATCAATCCGGAAAACGTCTCCTCGGCAAACCAATGTTTATTTCCTTGAGTTTGAAAATACTGGCGCAAGCGCTTCGTCTTTTTCTTCACCGTCTTTTTATCGAGTGAAACGAAAACGGTGGGGGCCCCAAGATCACCATCGTACTTGGGGATTTCGTATTCCAGAATTAAGTGATTTCGAAATGTGTTCCATGAAAGATCTGAAATCACTCTGTGATCCTGATGTCGGTCATCTCGGAAATGGGTAAAAACCAGGTCAGGTTCGAATGCCTTGAGGGTCTCGAAATAGCTCTTTATTTTTTCCCCTTCGTAAGGAAACAAGCTGCCGCGAAAATCTTTTACAACGACTTCTGCGCGAGCAACATTTCGAAGATACGAATTCGCGCTCTTCCTGGCTTCCTTCGCACGTTCCCCTTCAGCGCTAAATACAACCCAAATCACCTCAAGATGCTCGCATTCCTCTGCCAGTTTAAGGAGTGTCCCGCCGCAGCCTATTTCGATATCATCGCTGTGAGCGCCAAGGCAAAGAACGCGTAACTTTTTTGGGAATGTCAGAGCTAACATTTTGATATCGTATGAATCAATTCTGAGCGGATTTTCCGAGCCCTCAAAAGATCAACTATTCACCCAGATGCCGATCTGATTGGAGGTGATCAACAACGTAGTTTTTTACCGCACTCTCGAGCGAAACGAATTCGCCATCGTAGCCCACGGACCGCAGCTTGGAGATATCTGCCCTGGTATGATACTGGTACTGTTCGCGCAGATTGTCTGGCATTTCTACGTATTCGATATTTTCAGTTTTGGATACAGCGCTGAACATGGAGCGTGCGAGATCATTCCACGTCCGGGCGATACCGGTGCCGACATTGAAAACGCCGTTTGCCTCTGGATGACCCAGCATCCAGAGCGTTATGTCGACCACGTCTGAAACATAGACAAAATCGCGCTCCTGGCCTCCGTCGGAATAATCATCGCGATAGGACTTGAACAGCGTCATTCGCCCTTCTTCCTCGATTTCTGGTAGTTTCTTATTCACGACACTGCGCATCCCCTCCTTGTGCCACTCATTGGGGCCGAATACATTGAAGTAACGCAATCCAGCCACGGACCCCAACAAGCCCTGATCCCGAGCCCAGATGTCCAGGTCCAGTTTCGACTTACCGTAGAGATTCATCGGCTTCAAATTATCGAAGAGAGCGTGATCGTCTGAATAGCCAGACTCGCCATCCCCATAAGTAGCCGCGCTGCTGGCATAGACGCACCGAACATCCCCTCGTGCGCACCAACGGATGAGCTCCTGTGAAAAAACAACATTGTTGTCGTAAAGGTAATCCCAGTCGGTTTCAGTCGTCGCCGAACAGGCACCAAGGTGCAAAACGCCCGAAACGCCCGAACGGTCGTATGCCCCGCCAGCGAGCTTCTCACGAAACTCACCGACGCCAATCAATTCCTCATATTTAAGCGCGGCAAGATTACGTTCCTTACGTGGATGATCGACAACATCCACCACGATTACGTCGGAACAGCCCCGCTGATTCAGTTCAAATAGCAAAGCCGAACCGATGAATCCAGCTCCTCCGGTGAGTATTAACATAATAATGAAACCTTGAATCCTCAGCCGAAGACACGATGTCCAGGCAGTTGATGATGACGGGAAAGAACATCAGGGATACATCAGTGCCTCGACCAACTCTTCCTGAGTCAGAGCCACCGCTCCGATCTTGCCGGCAATGACTGCGCCGGCAGCATTGCCGATCTGTGCCGCCTCAACATCAGTCGCCCCTGCGAGTTTGCCCAGCAGGATGGCCACGGCAGCGGTATCCCCGCATCCTGAGGTATCCGCAATTTCCACCCGGTGGATCTGTGGCACGTGAACCCCAGGCGTGTGTCTGGTGAAGACGAAAATGCCGTCTTCGCTCAAGGTGAGGAACACGTTTGCCTGAAAGGCCTCGTGGAGCCGCGCCGCGAGATCCTCCTTTGAGCACCCGTTCTGAAGATGTTGGTTTAGGCCGAGGTACTCGTGTGCTTCCTTGCGGTTGGGGGAGATATAGGTCACCCCCTTAAACAGGTCGATATGCGATGGTTTTACATCGGCCATTACGGGAATTTCGTGAGTAGCAGAAGCCACGATTACTGCATCAGCCACTTTCCTTGTCAGCATCCCCTTGGCATAATCGGAGACGATAATTGCGTCCGCCTTCGAAGCTTCTTCGCGGATGGCGGTCACCACCTGATCCTCGACGGTGCCATCAATATCATGAGTTTCTTCATAGTCGACCCGCAGCATCTGTTGACTCCCGACGATATAGCGTTTTTTCTCAATGGTGGGCCGGTTGGGATCGCATATAAGAACAGGCACCGTGCCTTCCTCCCGGCTAGCCACCTCGAGTTCAGCGGCTGCCGCATCAGCGCCGACGATTCCAATGAGAGTCGCCGATGCACCGAGACCGGCGGCATTCTTGGCAGTGTTCCCGGCCCCCCCGGTCGCACGGTGTTGCCCCTTGGCATGGAGCACAGGAACCGGGGCCTCAGGATTCAGGCGTTCGACCCGGCCAAAGACGTAGCGGTCGAGCATCACGTCGCCAACAATCAACAATTTCTTGCCGGGAAACCTGCCGACAAGTTCAATTGCTCGCGCCGTCGAGAGCGCATCTTTTCTTTTTGGTTCTCGATTTTTCACGTTTGTGGGTTCAGGGATTGGGTTCCAGCGCCTCACATATCAGGTGAATTGCATGAAGATGGAGTTCCTGAACTATCGCTGCTTTTTCACTGGGTGAGACTACCGCGATATCGGCAAGGTCTGCCAATCGACCACCGAGCCCCATAAATGCGATCACCTTCAAACCACGTTTTTTAGCTTCTTCAGCAGCGAGAAGAATATTTCTGCTATTTCCGGAAGTCGTGAGTCCAACAAAAACGTCTCCCTCCTGACCCAGTGCCTCAATCTGGCGGCTAAAAATATTCTCGAATCCGTAGTCGTTGCCGATACAGGTGATCACCATGGGATCGGCCGTGAGAGCGATGGCCGGATACGGCCGGCGGTTTGCGCGATAACGGCCCACCAATTCATCCGACAAATGTTGCGCCTCAGCCGCTGACCCGCCGTTTCCGGCAATGAGAATCTTGCCCCCGGCCATCGCAACTTGCGAAAACAGACTGGCGACACTCAACACCTGTTGGTGGAAATCACCCAACGTCCGGATCGCCCGGAGCAACTCGTCCGAATGTTCCTCGAAAACTCTGATACTATGATTATGCATTTAGCCGGAATTCCCCTCCACCACCAAGGCAACAAAATCGTCCCGTCAGGATCCAAGAGGTTGCCTTTTCTTCCATACCTCCCAAGGTGCTTCCCCGCGGTCAAATAAATCAGACAATTCCTGTTGTTCTTTGAAGGTGTCCATGGCGTAGAATCTTTCGCAACGGTAGCCTAGAAGAAGCTTCGAATTTATCAAGCGTTGGAAGGGATTTACCACCAGTTCCTCTCCAGATTCCATATAGTCAAAAATGCGTTTGTTGAAGACGAAATAACCACAGTTGACGAGGAGGTTTGTATCACCGACATACTGAATGTCCTCTACCAGGTGATCTTCCGCCAAACGCACCACGTGAAACGTCTGGGACGGCGGTGAACAAAGGAATGCTCCAACTTTCCCCGAACGCTCGAACGATTCTATCATTTCAGGCAGCGGAAAATCTGTGAGGCCGTCAGTATAATTTGCGAGAAAATACTCGTCATCCCCCAAATAGGGTCTCACTTGTTGAAGGCGTGTCCCCACGTTCGAGTTAAGGCCGGTGTCTACAAAAGTAATCTTCCAATCGTCAATATCGCTTCTCGCAAGATCGATCGATTTTCCCCCCTTCGAAAGCGTAAAATCGTTTGAAATACATTCATCGTAGTTCAGAAAATACTCTTTAATTTTATCCGCCTTGTATCCGAGGCAAAGAATGAACTCTTTGTGACCGTAGTGTGCGTAGTACTTCATCACATGCCACAATACGGGCCTGTAGCCGATTGGTACCAAGGGTTTGGGAATGCCGTTACCGTATTCTCGCAAACGTGTCCCCAGACCTCCGCAAAAAAGCACTACCTTCATAAAAACTGGAAAACTAAATATTTGGAATTCTGTAATCAGTGCAATTCACACGCGAACTGCAATGGCACAGATTGGGAGAGCAGGTCCTGCACCGAAAGCTGAGTTCAGCCTAAAGAGTAACAAAGTCGCAGCGCAACCCCAACTCACCTGCCTGTGCCTCGATCTCCGCCGCGTATGTAGGATTGGAAATCAATACCAGATCAGGGTTCAGTTCCGCCAACGATTCAGGCGCCGACACCTGCAACGAAGTCAAGGGAAGGAACAGGCCGTGTCGGCTGGGGTTGATATCGACCACTGCCTTCAACGTGACGCTATCAGGAATCGTAGTGAGCAACGCGATGGCGCGGGCGCCCGCGCCCCACAGGGCGATTCGAGAGTAATTTTTCTCAAATGCAGACAGCCTCGCCTTCCACTCTTCTATCGTCGACGCATAGATCGTGTTGAATTCCTGGAGGCATTTCGTCACGCTGGAAAAATCTCTGATACTGCGCGGCACGAATGGCTCGGCGGCGACTCGAACTTCGATTCCGAGATACTCTCCGTTCCAACATTCCCCCTCCCCTACCACTTCGAACCCTTGATTCTGAAACAACGCCCTCAATGTCTCGGCGAAGTACCAAATCCGGTGCTCGTAGACGAGGTTCCAAACCACACCTTTACCAAAAGTGTACGCCGCGTTGGGCACTTCAAAATAAGCGATCGCATTTTCCTGATTGGAGAGTGCGCGGTGAACCAGTTTTAGAAAACTGATCTGGTCGGGAAGGATATCGAAAACTTGCCGACACACAAAAAGATCGAATGAATTGTCGAGATATTCCTCCGAGAAATAGTCGTTAATCAACTTTACAGAAGCACAAGGCTCAGCGCGCGAAACTGCCGTCCCGCTGGGGTCGATACCCAAGGCTTGGTTCGCCCCTTCATCGCAAATTGCTCTCAGAAAATAGGCCCGCCCACACCCCACTTCCATTATCCGTTTTTTGCGCAGGCCATAGGTTGAAACCAACCTGTGAGCGAGCGATTGGATGAAAGACTGGAAGGCGGGAGAATGGTCGGTAGCAACGTCGTATTTCTCGAATTTTACCTTCTCCGGTTCATAAGCCTGATTGCCGACCAGCCCACAGCTCGAACACATGACCAAGTCGATGTTTCCGACTGGAGACGCCAACGCAGCTTCGGCGGAGCCCCACAAGACACCGTCCTGTGTTGGCACATCCTTAACTGACAGCACGGATTCAATTTCGTGTGAGCCGCAGTGAGGGCAGCCGCTCTCACGCCAAGGTATTATTCTGTCTTGCATTCAGAGTTTACACGGTGTTGGAGGGAATAAAGACGCAAATCATGCCAATGAATTGCGCCAAAATTTTATGGCCAAAGACGTTTCAGGCACGTCGACATCAGCCAACGTAATTCGATCATCGCGAGAAAGCGCGCGCTTCAAGATACAACCGTGGGACAATGCGACAGGAAGTCCTTGTCCTAATTCCGACGCGGGTTGCACGTTCTCAATTTTGCCGAAGCAGGTGAATCCACCGGGGCCATCCAGTGACTCGCCTTCAGCAAGGGGTTTCTTTGCATGCGCAATCACCTGGCAGACCGGCCCCGCCAATGGAGCCACCGTCGGATCATTCGTCTCCACAGCGCGCCCAATGGTGGCCACCGCCTGAATGTGGGGAAGATGATAGGGCGTGTAGAAAACGTAGAACGGTCCATCGCCCATCTTCAGGTATTTCAGCAACCGCTTTCGGGCGGGTATTCCTTCATGTACTACGACGAATGCGCCGGTGTGCGGTGCCGCGCCAAGAGCGTAGTCCACCAAGCCGTGTTTGAGCATCTCGTTGCTGGGGAGCAAGTCGGCGATTTCCTGTACATGCTTGCACTCTGGTCCGTACATCCCGGGCTGACCTACTTTGAATCCGGTTGCATTGGCCAGAATTGCCAGCTCCATTGATAGTTTGGTGCCATCTGCGAACGACGTAACAATCCGCGGATTCTGACCATGCTCGCGCGCAAACGCCGCCTGCGTCTCCGGATTGCGGTAGGGATCGATCATCCCCTTCAAGTTCCCGGCAGCGACGGGGCGCAGTCCAATTGATCGGGTGTAACGCACCAGGTTCATGGCCACTCCAGGCTCGTCACCGTCAATATTTGTGTAGACGACACCAGCCGCCTGTGCCCGAGTACTCAGAACCGGGCCGAGCGTGGAGTCCAATTCGGCGTTTGCGAGGACAATGTGTTTTCGAGCTTCGATCGCGGCCAAAACGACACTCAACGAATAATCCACCGAGCCGGTCGCATCGACCAGAACATCGACCAGAGAAGACGTTGCGACCAAAGTTGGATTGTCTGTGATCGCAACAGCGCCGCTTCTTACGCAATCCGCCAATGTTGCGTCACTGCTTACCTCCTTAGCGGAAACTCCAAGCTCCGCCATCAGGGCTGAAGCGTTCGAAAGCGTCCGATTGGCCAGGCAGACCAACCGGATGCCCGGCGGCGCTGGATCGGACAGTTGTAAACTGATCATCCGCGCCAGGTTGCCAGCCCCTAAAATCGCGACCCTGACAGGTCGTTTCTCGGCATCTCTACGAGCCAACGCCACGTCATACGGGGAAAAAATCATAATCCTTTGAAATCAAAAGGGGGAGAGACTTCGCGCTATTGCAACAGCGGCCAGTTCTTGTCGCGATCGGTAACATTCAGCGGCCTTTTTGGCCACGGGATGCTCAAGAGCGGGTCATCAAAGCGCACGCCTTTTTCATTGCCCGGGCTGTAGAACTCGTCGGTCATGTACAGGAACTGAGTATGATCTGCGACGGCCTGGTATCCGTGAGCAACCCCAGGCGGAATGAACAACGCGAGTTCGTTCAATTTTGAAAGAACCGTGTGGTAGACGTTACGGAAACTCGGCGAATCAGGGCGCATGTCAACAATGACGTCAAAAACTTCACCTGCGACACAGCGCACAAATTTTTGTTCAGCGGCAGGCGCTTCCTGAAAATGGAGCCCTCTAACTGTACCTACTGATGTGGTTGTCGCGAGATTGCTCTGCGCAATGGTGAACTTGATCCGTTGATCAGCAAATTCGCGCGAACAAAACACTCGAGCAAACGCGCCACGTTCGTCGACATGCGGTTCGAGTCGAACCAGATACGCTCCCACAATCGGTGTCGCTTCAAAAATCATGTTGATACGCTGTAAGATAAAATACTAACGCTAGTTCGCGGAGTTGAAGGCCATGAATTTATCGATATCATTCACCGTGGCTTCACGGACATCATTCCCTTCCTGATACTGCCTGGTCCAATGCACTATCCAGTCTAAAGTCATGGGCAAATTCAACTTGGGAGACCACCCGAGATTAGCGTGTGCTTTCGAAGAATCAAGTTTTAGAAATGTGCACTCTGGCGGGCCAATATTCTCGTCGCGCGCCCAATCAAATTCAGCACCCCAAGCTTTGTATAGGTATTCAATTATCCACCCAACCGTTTTTTCACTTTGCTCCGGAGGCCCGAAGTTCCAAGCACTGGCGAACTCGTGACCTTTTTCGTAAAGTCGCTCAGCCAACATCAGATAACCGTGCAGTGGTTCGAGAACATGTTGCCAAGGTCTCGTCGCCTGAGGATTGCGAATCACAGTAGGCTCGTTTTTCAACAACGAACGTAAAATGTCGGGAACAAGGCGGTCGGCCGCCCAGTCACCTCCGCCGATCACATTACCTGCGCGCGCACTTCCGATGGCGGCCGATTTGTTTCCATCGCGAGTGTGAAAAAAAGAATGTTGGTACGCCGCAACAACGATTTCCGCTCCTGCCTTGCTGGCGCTATAGGGATCCACTCCGCCGAGTCGTGAATTCTCGCGATATCCCCAAACCCACTCCTCGTTATGGTAACACTTGTCGGACGTCACCATCACAGCTGCACGAACCGAAGGAGTGTGCCGAATCGCTTCGAGGACATGAGTCGTCCCAATCACGTTAGTAGTAAACGTTTGAACGGGTTGATCGTAGGAAAGTCGGACAAGAGATTGTGCGGCCATGTGGATAACGATGTCAGGTTGAGCCAATTCCATCGATTTCTGGAGCCCTTCAAGATTTGTCACGTCACCGATGGTTGAATCAATCAAGTTTGAGATATCCGCCAGTTCAAACAGACTTGGATCGCTTGGTGCCTCAAGCGCATATCCGAACACCTTTGCGCCCATCAGATTTAACCACAGGCTCAGCCAGCTGCCCTTGAACCCCGTATGCCCTGTGACGAAGACACGTTTGCCGTTCCAAAATTCCTTTTTAATCATGATTAAAAATTAGAAGAAAAAGTGTAAATTCAATCTCGCAATGATGCAACACGCACATGCGCCGTTCCTGTGGATTTTGGTTGAAAACCTGGTTCATTCATTGCGAACTCGTGAGCATTTTGCCATCAGTTATCGTTCGCGCCTCCCGGCGACAAGTCTGTCGGCCATCGCCCCAATTGTTCTTTGAACAGCTTGTCAGCAAGACGCAGCCGAGGAATTTCCACATGGTCCAACGAGATCGGTTCGCCCTTTTTCAGATTTCGACACAGCACGCATCCTTCTGAGAGACTGATAGGTAGTGCATTTTCGACTCTGGCCGCCTTAGAATTTTCGACTAAGCCATACGCGGAGAACCCCCCTACCCCGTCAAGAATTTCCCCCGCGCACATGTCCTTTTTGGCCATTGAAACGACTTCACATACTGGTCTACCGATGGGGCTTACGGTCGCATCGCCAAATAATACGGCCCTCGCGATAGTCGATATTACCTGCACGTGAGGGACGTGAAATGGAGTGTGAAATACGTAAAACGGACCATCGCCTAGCTTGTTGTAGGAGAACTGGGCTCTCTTGAGGTTTGAGTCTTCGTGGACGACTACGAATGCACCCGTGTGCGGAGCAGCTCCCAACGCGTAGTCAATCAGGCCATGGGACAGCATCTCATCCGCAGGAAGAGTCGTCGCCATTTCACTCACATGATCACACTTCGTTCCGTACATACCTCGTTGGCCTACTTTAAACCCCGTCGCGTTGGCGAGAACAGTTGCTTCCATGGAAAGTTTTGTTGCATCGGCAAACGACGTAACTTTTCTGGCGTCCTGTCCGTGACGACGCGCGAATTCGGATTGGGTGTCAGGATTTCTGTAGTAGTCAACCATCCCTTTGATGTTACCGGCCGCAACCGGTCGGAGGCCTAGGGTGCGCAAGTAGCGGAGCAGTGTCATGGCGACTCCCGGTTCATCCCCGTCTGTGTTGGTAAACACTACTCCCGCTTCATCTGCTTTCGCTTTCAACAACGGGCCCAGAAGGGAGTCCAACTCAGCGTTCACAATCACTGTGTGTTTCCGATGATCGATCGCATCAAGAACAACTCGCGCGGCAGGGCCCACGCTACCGGTCACTTCCACGATGATGTCGATGTTTTCACAACTCGTAAGCACATGTGGATCGTCTGTAAGAATCGTGCGCCCGAGCTGGATCTCCGACGCGGCCTTACTCGCATTGGAACAATCAACCCATGACTCAAACCCAGCCTCCCGCAACGCCCGTTCCCCGTTCGCTCGAGTTCGATTTGCCAGAGCAACGAGCCTGATCCCAAGTGCAGGGGTCCCCAATTGAAGAGCGATAGCTCGACCGGTTGAGCCGGCACCGATCATGCCAACCCGGATGGGCTTACCCTCCGCTTCACGTTTTCTAAGTGCCGTATCAATTGCATTCATAATGGGTCGATAAAAGATCGCATGAAGTTCGGAATGAGTTGATCAGACGGCCAGCAGCAGCAGCCGATGACGTTGCCCGCCCTGACGCTGGCCACGACGATCCCAGCATCAGAAGAATTGTTGGGCCGAAAAAAGGAATCGAAAAACGATGAGGCAGCCAACTCTGCGCACGCCTTGCTGTTGGAATAGGGGGCGCACCCGCCCAAACGCTCATTCTCTCGGTAGGCCCAGACCCATTCCTTGTTCTCATAGCATTTATCCGTGGTCACATTGACGACAGCACAGGGTCTCCCTATCTGACGCAATGCCTTGGTCAACGACAATTATCTTTCCCCACTGACAACTCTTCAAAAAGCATAATCAATTGTTTACAAGTTGCTAAATTCATTCTGCAACCAAGTGGCACTCGTGTTCTTCAGAGAGTTTTTTCAATGTTTTTATGCGTTCAAACATCGCCGGTTGCGGTTCAAGGCCGACCACTTTCATTAGTTCCCGCCATCGATAGACCCAATCGTGCTTCTGTAGGGCTTTGGTTGTATTCCGAACTGCGGTCTGGGCCAATTTTTCTGGATTTGCCAACAAATTTGACACGGTTCTTTCGAAATCTGTCCCATCTTCTCTTATGGGCACAACGGGCACTGGCCAGTCGAAAAGCTGTTTGAAACCCTCACCGCGTGGCGCAGTACCGATCATCGTAGCACCAGCAGCTAAACCCTCGAAATATCGATTCCCAATGTCCTGCTGTGAACCGTAACTAGCAACATCAAACTTTCCGGGCGCAACAAAGAATAGCTTGCTCCTTTTGGCGAGATCTGCGAGTAGGTTCCTGTGTTGTGCGTAGTCCGAAGTTTGACTATCGCCGTTGATAGCAGTGTCAAACAGGTAGAGCGCTCCGGATCCCCTCGTGAATTTGAGACACTCTTGATGAACAGCAGGAAATCTCCTTCCGATGCTGTAGAGGTCAATGATTCTTTCCGGGGCATCATGGCCGGGACAAAAACGAAGACTGTCAACGCCGTGCGCCATGCCCCAACATTTTTGACCGATCGATTCACTCAGTTGCTCGGCGGTCCCCTGCGTCCCAATGAATATGTAATCGAAATCAATTAGTAATTTTTTAAGATGAGGTAACTTAGCTAAATCCGACAACCAGAGTTCGGGAATCCAACACGCGCTCTTCCTACAGTTATCTCGCCAATTAACGATCGAATTAGAGTAGAAAATATCGCGCCAAAAAGGACACACCATAATAAACAAATCGTATTCGTGGGTGAGAACGACTGGTTTCAACCCCCGATTTGTTCGAGTTAAAATTCCTATAGGGTCATGGTATGACAAGCGTTCAATTATTTGTTCTCGAACACCAAACCCTTTATTGGGAGTAAGATCAATCAGATCGACGTTATCACAATCCACCAAAACGTCCTGCGCCTCACGTATACCCGCTCGGTAGATTTCTCTCGCAAAAGAAGAAACCACCGGCATACAGATTCGAGCAGTGCGATTAGACATACTGAGTTTCACAATTGCACTGAGATTGACGCAAAGCAGATTTGATTGCATCCGCAATCCGCTCCCGCGAACTATAAGTCGGTTTAAGAATCGGCACCAAGAGTTTCATCATTTTGACGTCAGCGACGGCCTACGGCAATGGGCTACCAGACCGAGACGTGCAGTGATAGGCCTAATGCCTGAATGGCCCAGTTTTTGTAGATCAATTCAGTCTTGCCGAACAACGTCTTCGCACCGGACGAAACGGCAGAAATAGTAATTCAGGAACTTATTGAAATCCCTCGTTTGAAGATTGACGGTGTGATCTGACGAGATATAAACTCTTAGTTGGAATTTTTGACTTGCAACCGCCGGTACACGCCTTCAGTCATTTTACCGACCCTGGTCCATGAATACTTCTTATTTGCAAAATCGATGATGTCCGACCGACGAGAGGCTAGTTCTCTGCAGAGATCACTGGAGAAGTAGGCATCGATGCATTCTGCCAGCGAGACGACGCTCTTCGGCTTGCAGACATATCCAGTCCTGTTTTCCACAATGCTGTCCCTGAGCTCACCAACATCGGTCGCGATAACAGGGAGACCAAAACTGTAGCCCAAGAAAAGCACGCCGCTCTGAAATATCTCGGTGTATGGCAGAACGAGAACATCCGCCGCCTTGAAGAACACTTCCACTTCATTGTCCGGAATAAACTCCACTCTCGTGAGAACCCGGTCTGCGACACCTGCCTCACTGATGCGCTTCCAAATTCTCTCCCAGTATGATTCTGCTCCCTTGGTGCGACCGGCAATTACCAACCGGTAAGTCCGATCTTCCGCAATCATCGGAATCAACGCGTCCACCAGGTATTCCAGACCTTTGTAGGCGGTGATATTGCCAAAGAATAAAACCACCTTTTCTGAGTCCGTGAGTCCCAGTCTTTTTCGAGCCTCAGCGGATGAAAGGTCTGTCGTGGGGAGCGTATTGTTGATGCCAAAGGGAATCACCGTTACCTTTTCGCCGTCCACTTTGAATTCTTTTTCCAACTCAAGTTTCATCAACTCGGTGTGCACGAAGATGTGGTCGGAGAGTCGATACTGACTGCGCAGGGAAATCTGATTCCACACGGAATCGTTGCCATCGCGCTTACCCGCGTTGACGTTGTGCGCGGTAAAGACCAACCGCTTCCCCAGAAGCTTGTAAAATCCCATGAGGACAGTCCTGTCGAAAAACTCAAATTTGTTGTGCCAGAGAATATGAAATATTTTTGGGCGAGCAACAAAAGCGTAGCAGAGTAATCGCCAATAGTAGGCAAGCACCCGTAGAAATTTTTGAATGGTGTTCGCCTTTCCTGATTGTTTTCCGCGCAGATTGAGAAAGCGAATAAACCGGCAGCCATGAAGCGATGGATCATCAAGGTCATCGCTCCCAATAAAGTCTGTAGTGATCTGCTGCTCTTTAAGTGCTTGCGCCAACCCAAGTGCATAGGGTCGATCGCCGCCGCCGGTGAGCAGGGCGATGTGTAAGGTTGTATTGGATTTCACAGACGAAAAATCTTAACCACGGATGAACACGGATATACGCAGATCAGAACACCGAACTTCCAAACCCAGAACCGGATAACTCCTCTCTAATATGCAACAGGAGATCCCCCGGCCAGTGGTAGGCGACGAGGACACGAGGCTCACTCCAAAGATGGTTGGATCCGAATCACGTTGGCGCGCATGCTGATGGAAGGGCGACTCTCAGTCGCCCGGAGCAAAGAAGGGAACACCCGATTTATCCGCAGAGGCGACAGGAATGTCGCCTTTCCTGTCTCGGTCAGAATCACTGGTCTACGTTCAGTCAGAGCCTCCTCACGTCGTCTGCTACAATGGAGTTGGGCGCTCGCAGATTCGGCGTCCAATCACTCCAATTCAGCCCAACTGTTTCAAGGTGGCTTCCAAAACAGAAGTCAACGTGACGGCAGTGGTGGCAGCAGGATCGAACGTGCGCTGGTACCAATGCTTCTCCAACAACGGCGACACAAGTTTGATCTGGAGATCATACTCGTGAATCTCCCAAGGACTGGTGCAGTTGAAAATGGAAACGCATTTTACTCCGCTTCCAAGTGCCAGGTGCATAGGCAAACTGTCACCGCTGACCAGGACGCGATGGCCTTGTACGTCACCCAAGTGTTCGAGCAGCGTGGCGCGGGTAGGGAGCACGTTCACCTTATGTCCGCGGCCCTCAAGCTCGTGCTGCAACCGTTCGAAGTGAGCCCACGCTTTCATGGGCCATACCGGACCCGCCACAGGTGAAATGGCGACATCACCGTGCAGTCCGGTGTCCACCCCCTTGGGAAGGACGTACTGTTCTCCCGCAAACCCAAGCTTCAATCCGTCAAACACCAGATCTTGATACGTTCGTCGGTTCAGCAATTTCAGCTCGTCCGCACGTTGACGCCCATATCGACTGATCAAACTCAAATCAAACCACGCGCTGGAATCTTCAGAATACGTGAGTTTGTTTTGGTCATCCAAGTAAGCGCCATAGGTTCGTTTGGAGTTCACTGAAGCAGCAAATTCGGCGACGTCTTCGGTGTCCTCCAAGTTGATCAGCAAATCATAGTTTCGATCCCGTGCTGTTTCGCGCTGCTCCCAGTCCAAACAGCGAACAGGGATCTCCAAACCGCTCAGCAAACAGGCATTCTTTGCAGCTGTGATCCACGTCACATCACCGGTTAGACGGCGGAGCAATGTGCTCGTGCGAACCACGTCGCCAGTGGCACCCAGTTTAATTATTAGAATATTCATACAGAGGAAATACTTGTGAATTCTTCATGCTGGACTCTCCAGCGAAGGCGAGAAGCCCGTCCTGATCTACTCCGAATCAATCAATCTCGGATTCTTTGGAGCGGTCGGAACTGCGGCGGCGAATTCATACGCGCCGACATCAGGGCTTGCCCCAGACCTTCGGGAAATACCGTCGATATCAGCGGCCACCACCGAGGTTAAATCTTCACCACTATCGATCGGAAGTGACGTTTGTTTCAGATGATAGTCCCTCGCATCTCCTGTCGCATTTACAAAGAAAGCCGGCGCCGAAGGCAGATTGAAATCACCCGTGGGCCCAATGTTATTGCGGATATCCACTTCACCGGCGACATGCCGAACAGCAGCCTCAGGATTCACATCAATCGTATTGTGATAAATAAACCGCGGATGCGAATCACCCGCCTGGTTATCGACATAGATTCCGAACGCACCCTCCGAGACTCCGTAGATGAGATTGTTATAGACCTGACACCCCGTGCCGGCACGGATGGCCGTGGCAACATCATGCAACACATTGTTACGAATGATATGATCGGGATTGGCTGGCCAATTCTGGACACCGAGACGGGACTCACCTACTTCGATCGCCCCCACCCAGTTCGTCGAACCGCGACTGTTATAGATTGTATTTCCTTCGATCACGCAATCGTGCGTGCCCGGCTTCAACTCGATCGCCTCACCACCAAACCGATCGGTCGGGATATCAAAAACCGTATTGTTCCGCACCGTGATGTGATGGGAATTATCTACCGGACCCGCCGATCCCGTTCCAATGTAAATTGCCTCCCCGTTCAGTGAACTCTGTCCGGTGTCATGCACGCTGCAGTCTTCGATCGTCACATACTCTGAATTTGCCATAACGTGAATACCGTCCTGGCCAATACCGAACACTTCGCAATTCCTAACCACCACGTTGGTCGATGCCTCCACGTAGATTCCCTGATTCCAATCAGTGACACCAAACCCATCAAAAACTAGGTTGGAAACACCAGTGATTTTGACCCGTCCGCTGTTGATCCCCGCCCCCCTGAGGACCGCCTTGCCCGGCTCGATGGAACGAATCATGGTCGGTTGGTCAGGTTTCCCCGACATCCGTGAGTAGATGTAAATTGGCCCTTCATAGTGCCCAGGTTTCACGAGCAACGTATCACCACTGTAGATCCGATTCACTCCGTACGAAACGGTGGCCCAGGGCATTGGCTCCGAACCATGGGACGGAGCGTCCGCGCACCGCGACGGATCACTGTTGTCCACATAGTAGGTCGCGCCCGATGCACTCTCGACAATTGATAATAAGACCAATAGCGGAACGCATTGCCAGAAATACAGTTTTTCGCCCGTCGGGGTAATCATTGAAAAAAAATTGAGTTCCATCAATATTCAGCCACATGCTCGACAACCAACCTCGAATCAATAGCGCAGTTCTGAGGCTCACTTCTCCCATGGAGCGCAAAGTTTAATACTCTACGTCTCCCAATCCTCCGATCAATGCCATACCCACACTCGCTAGCATCGCGTTTGGCGCAAAATCAAGCTTCGGGACGCAACACAATGTTTTTTCAAATTAACTCCGAGACCGACGGATTTCGACTAACCCTTTTTCTGCGCTGCGTGAATCAATTTTTAAACCTGAAACCTCCGAGCACAGCATACTGATGCATTCCTTTTCCGATATGCGGGCGGCATCGTCGAGGAATATGACGCCGTCATTTTTCAGATTCTTCACAGCCCAGCGAAGCGGAATAAGTCGTGTATGAGGCCCATTCAAAATTGGCGGCCCATCCACCAAGGCAACATCAATTTCATCCACTGGCAGACCACCCAAATCGTAACTTTTAATGCTGTTCTCGTCAGAGGAGTCCGCGAGAGGTGCGTCTACAAACTGAACGAATGAATCGAGTCCGCATGCGGCTACCTGCTTTTGAATCCCTGCTCGAAATTCTGTGTCATGCTCCACACTTATTAGCCGTCCGCCAAGATGCTGGAGAGCTGCCGCAAAGATTACTGTCGACTGGCCACTACCAAATTCCACCACGGTAGGAGTGTTTCGTCCTTGAAGTTCAGCAAGAACCCAAGTGATGGCGTCAGGGGAAATAGCCCATCCCCGCAAGGGGCGGAGCACGGGGCGCCCAGACATCGCGTTTTGAATCTGGATCAGGCCAGCGAATTGATCGTAAAATCGATCCAAATCTGATTTTCGAGCAACGCCTCTCAGCATACGTTCGCGAATAGCACGGAGAATCTGTTTCATAAATTATTTGGTAGTTTAGAGGGAAAGAAAGTTTTGAAATTTGATTGCGGTTACCTGAAATTGTTTCAACCCACTATGTTTAAATGGCACATCGGAATATTGTTCCCTGCGACAGTGAGTGCCTAGTTGACGAAAGACGACTAGCCTTGCACTCGATCGCTACACTTTAGACCCAGGTGTTGCTCCAATAACGGGCGGATAAGTCTCCAAACGTAAAGAACCTCGCCCCGGCCGCCAGGGAGAAAGTACAATATTGTGAAATATGCCGGGAGAAATAGCGTGCCAATAACAATTACCAAGACCAAATCAGGTATTGGTGGCAAGAGCATCGTAATGGCGAAACATAGACCTGCGGTAGAGATTGAAGAGATCGCTGGTCGAAAAATACTCTGCATGAAATCTGACACTTTGACAGGCGTGTCACGGAAAGCGTAGACCAGAATTGGGTAAGCTGTGACATAGGTAACAATCGCGTACCCTACCGCTACCCCCACTGGTCCCCAAGGAAGACCGACCAAAAAACCAATCACGCTACAGAGCGTATTCAATAGACCAAGACGGAGATAACGCCGCCCCATTCCCCGGCTGACGGTTACCATGCCCCACAAAGTAATTACGGGCTGAACAAATGCCACTGTTGCAAGGATTGTAAAAATGGCGCTAACCCCGCTCCATTGGGGGCCCAATAGGACTGAAACGACCGACTCCGATGTGACAAACAGGAAAGCTGCGAGCGGCATCGAGATTAGTGCCAGCATACTAGCAACTCTGCGATAATAAGTCCGGAACGCTTCAGGCTCAGCTTGCAATCTACTCATCGCGGGGAAGGCTACGGAGTTGAGCGGTCCCCGAATGCTATTGATGGGTAACATGAGTAATGTGTAGGCCCGACTATAAAGGCCAAGTGATTCGGTCCCCCAAACCCGCCCGATAAGAATATTATCCAGATTACGATGGAAGTAGTTGACTAGATCAAATGCTGTGACATTCGCACCAAACTTGAGCATATCTCGTAAACCCGTGCCGCGCTTAGGCAGGCCTGGCCTAAACGGGGAGAGGATGAACAGAATAATCGTTGTCGTGACTGCCCCTGACAATTGCCCCCAAGCCAACGACCAAAAACGAAATCCGTGTAGAGCAAGCCACACGGATACAACCAACCCGACTAACGCGCCGGCTACGTTGGCGACAGCATTTTGGCCAAAGCGCATCTCGCGAACGAGCAACGCCCCAGACTGTGAAGAGATACTTCCAATTAAGAAAATTGGGGACAATGCCAACGTCAACCATACCAACTCTGGTTTACCATAAAAAGCCGCAACCAACGGAGATGCTGCTGCAAGTAGAGCCGTGAGCGACAGACCCAACAAAATATTAATCCAAAACAAGTTGGATTGTTGAGCATGCGTTAAATTCGCTTTTTGGATTGCAGCGGATGACAGACCTAGGTCGCGGAACAAACCTGCAAAGGCGGTTACAACCATCACCATCGCAATTGTTCCATAATCTTCGGGACTCAGAAGTCGTGCGAGAACGACTGCAGAGACCAACTGTATCAGAACCATTGCGCCCTGTGACACCAGCGTGAATGCCCCCCCCCGGACAGACTTCCGTTTCAGCTCCGACAAGTCTGTCGGCGGACCATTTGAATCTGGAGCAACACCCATAAATTCAGCGTCCAACGTTTCTCCGAGCAAGTTCTTCGTGCACGATTGATTCAAATCCCTGTTTGAAAGACTTCAATGTGAACATCCGACCTCTCTCCGAAAGACTCTCATGAAGTTGAATCTGGTGGGCCTCGTTCTTCAGCAGTCCTGTGATTCGATCTATCGCTTCCTCCGTAGAACCAAACTCCAGAGAAGGGTTCGAGACAACTTCTCTCGCCCCACCTTTATTTGGAATAAACGGAATTAGCCCCGCCTTCATGTATTCAGCGACAGAAATACCGAACGCCTCGATCTCACAGGCATGCAGCGCATAACGATGAGAACACAGCAAGTCATGCTTTGATTCGCCAGAAACGTCGCCATGAGACGTAATCCACGATTCAGATTCTATAAGTTCGCGTATCTTTCTCCCGTATGGGGTGCTCGGTAACGCGCCCGCAATGTGGAGCTCCTCGGACGGAAACCCTGCGCCGCGGACGCCACGAACGATCTCAATAATTCGTTCTATCTTTTTCTCGGGAGAAATTCTACCGATGGTTAAGAAACCTGATTTACGTTCTCCCCATGGAACGTATCGAAACTCGGAAACCACCGGTGGATAGAGGACGTCGGGTTTAGGGATGCCGTAACAGTCTGCCATCAATCCCGCCATCCAATGCGAATTGCAAATGATCCGTTCACCGGGGGTCTGAATAACCGAGCGGATAGTCCGAGGTAAACCACCGTAAACCGCCCCAAGCACATGCTTCAATATCGATTTCAGTGAGTTCCTAATCCTTTTCGAAACCCTAAGTTCACGTCCATAATCAGACTCATAACTTGGATCAACAGTAGCGCCAGATTGTCGAGCAAGTTCAAAATCAAATCTACAGTCGGCAACAAAATGCAGTGCAGGAACACGGTAGTCTACAATGTTATGCCCACTGATACAAAGGTCGAACCTGCGCCCACAACCTGGAAGCAAGAAAACAGAATCGTCGCGAATTCCGATAAAGCGCTTGGGGTGCAGGAATGAAACGGAGGCTTCGTCCAAAGCAGTTCCGTACATCGAGTTGAGATGCGCCCAATCAGGCTTGGAATCAACGATCAGAGTGATGTTACAACTCGGGCTTAGCAGCTCAATTGCATGCAGAATTCGAAAAGCAAGCCCTCCGATGCTAGAACTCGCAATCCCGGTCAATTCAGGAAAATAGATCGCAATAGACGGCTTCGACATAATCACTATTTACTACTCAATCCAACGTCCGTGACGCCCCGCAACTCGCCACCGAGCTTATCAGATCGGCGCAAAACCATAATCAATGACGACGAATTTTACGTCGAGATATGACCGAAAGCTGTGCATGAGGGCAGGCGGGCGCGCCATTCTGGGGTTGCTAAAATCCAATAATGAATGTCCCAAAAATGAACGCCCCTGATCGGGTCAGTCCTTGCAGACTTTTTCAGGAAAACCTAATTAAACCATGCCTGTGATCTGTGCTGAGAGCGGAATGAGCACAGCAGTCGTCAAAAATGCCCGTTGCGTTACCAAAAATAGAGCCGCTACAGTCTTTCACCCGTCGAAGGTAAATTTCACCTCATACCCGTGGATCGTGCAAGTTAGGACTTCTCGATACGGAATAGAATTTTATCCAAGAACTGCAAAAAGGAGTTCTTGCACGAAGGGAGATAGAACTGCGCCCGTTTCGAAACTCTCCATCCCAGCAAAGCTTCGATCAAAGCGTATTTCAACCGAGATTTTGGCAACTGTAGCTTGCCGCCGAAGTCTCCAGCAATCTTCTCCATTTCGAGAACGATGTCCGATCGTTCAGGATGAAAATCGAACATATACTTTTGCAGATAACGGACAATAGCACCTCTCACTCTTTGGCTTTCCCCCAACGACAGAAGGCATCGAATATGGACCTGCATCGATGCAAACAGCGAATCAAGTTTCTTATCGTCTCCGTCAAAGTTACTAAGTCTACCTGAATCTGTCATCCGATAATACACTCGAGATTCCGGCGCGAAATAAACCATGTTCGATTGGAGCAGAACGCGACAGAAATACTCCCCATCGTCGTCTCCGGATAATCTAACATCCCACGGTCCAGCCGCCTCCGTAATCGACCGACTTATCAACCAAGTTGCCGTCTGCATATGAGCCCCGCTTTCCATCTTACGAGTGAGCCATTCGCACGGTGACAAATCCGCCCAGAGTAAACTCGCAGTAAATCGCGCCTTCTCCTTTCGGTAGAAGAACTTCCCCCATGCTGAGGATATTAAAGCGTGTTCATCTTGAATTTCCAGCAATCTTGACATCTGCTCAGCGATCTTCTTCGGATGCAACATATCATCCGCATCCAGCCATTGAATGTAAGACCCACTCGACAACGAAAACGCCTTATTCCGTGCCGTTGACGCTCCTGCATTTTTTTGCTGGTGAAGTATAACGCCCGAGCCAACGTAATCTCTGGCAACATCAAAAGTTCTGTCCGTAGAACCGTCGTCAACGACTATAATCTCCTTAGCAGGCCAGGTTTGATTCAGAGCAGATTCAATGGATTGCCCCAACCATTCTCCCGCGTTATACGCGGGAATCAATATCGAAACGAGTGGGTTGGCTTTCATATGCAACTCCCTTCAGCAAATCTATCCATGAATCTCAGTCCTGAAAACTCAAGCCCACAATCGGTGACGGGAAAACTTCACAGAAAAATCTTTCTCAAAATCTCAACGAGATGCTCCGTTGCAGCTCAGAAAAACTACCGACGCTCTCTACTGCGGCTCAATACGCCCCCCCCGGACCGTGGAGACTTCAGGCGAGATGGTAATGGAGCGAAGTTGGGTGCCCGCCTCCGCGCCGCGGATGATAAGTTGATGAATTCCGGGTGTTAGCAGGAACATTTTTTGTACAAATTGTGGACTCCCGTCACTACCGCTTCCTCGCCAAGACACAATCCTGTCGGTAAATCCCGTTGCCACAGGAATATCCCACAACATTAGTGGATCCGTCGGTTCAGCATCAATGTTAATGAAGTATGAGTTTGAGGCGAAGCCTTCCGCTTTTACCGAACCTGAAACTGCGTAGCTGCCCTCAGCGATCACAAAAAAACTGTAAACCGCACGACCACCGCTAGACACACTACTGCTGGCAGCCTGCGAGATCGTCCCGTTGTTCACAACAAATGGTAAGGCGACGTTGCCTGAGTCTGCCAGAATCGTTTCGCCGACGCGCGGCAAGGTAGCAGTTATCGAAATAACGAGAGTGCTGGACGCCGCGGCATTTGTCCCATCGGATACGATCAGTTGGGCTAAGTATTCCCCTTGAGAGGAATATACATGTGACGCGTTCTGAGCGCTGGAAGTGGAACCGTCGCCAAATGTCCATTGGTAGGATAACCCGGCCCCTTCGGGATCAAATGATCCAGAACTGGAAAACACCACGTTTAGGGGTGCCACGCCGGTAGCCGGCGTGGCACTGGCGATCGCCACTGGCGGTTGATTGATTTGCCCTCCACCGCTCGAATTGAGCAATGGGTGCGGGTAAGTATAAGGCGTGTAACCGGGCTTTGGTGTGTTGTTGTAGTACTCGCGATTCTCCTGAATCATTACGCTTGAATCCGGTTGGGCGATGTTCGTGTACGAGGCGCTCAAATATCCCACCCCAAAGTTCAACGCGTTCGGATCACCGTTAAACGTATTTCCCCACGAATACCAAGGATTGAGTGTTTGAATTGAATACGTGCCGTAAAAGCGCGTCGGTCCGGTCCATCCATTTTGGTCGAGACCGGGATAGCCGTCAGTCACAACATAATCGTCGCCAACATCAAAATCGTTGTCGGTGCCTCCACTCAGCGCAACAGTGATGGTCGTGGGCGAATTTGCTAGGGCGTACCCGCCGCTCCCATCGGTCCGATTCCACACATACAAGGTTTGAAGATTATCAGCCGCTGAATCGGTTCCGCCATTCCCTTGGTAGTACCCGGGCACCCAGTTTTTTTGTGAGTCTACTAGGCCGGTAGAATTGTTCGCCCCATTATGTGTTCCACTCCCGTTTGTGATTGGCCTGTTTCCATCAAAGGGATTTGATCCATCTAGTTGCCCGTGGCCATAAGGGAATCTTAGGGAAAAATCTGGCTGTGATTGTGGCAACCGACCAGCCGAACGATAACTCACCAAAACAATGTTGTTCGGAATATCAGTCGATGGATCTGTAATCGTGTTTCCCCATACCACTCCCGAGCCACCACGAGAGAGCACCGTCCCCCAATGGGATGCGCCTAGATTGCTATGAAAAACATTATTGTAAACTTCGATGATGTGGCCGCTCCTAATAGATGAGTCGTTACCATGAATTCCCAGCATGAAATTTGTTCCCACATTGTGCCGCACTACAACTTTCCCGCCATAGTAAGACTCAATCGTGGCGTCGCCTTGAGCATTTTGATAAAATGAATTGTTTTCCACAAAAACTGCGTCTGATGATCCAAATCCAGGATCGTGATAAAGGGTGCTCAAATTCGTATTCTGATTCGGAGGCAATGAATTCCCGCCACTGTTTACGGTGATCAATTGAAAAACACCATCTCCGGGGGACGCGTAACTCTTGGCAATCAACTCACATCCTGAGATCACGCCCGTCGGCCCCGGTTTCGTTTCCGAATTTGTCCCAGCCGCAATGCCCCGCATGCTCACATTCGCGACTCTAACATTCCTAATTATCCAATTCTGATCAGACCCACTCGAAGTCGCAATTACTATATCACCACTGATCGCGTCATCCGCCTGCGTGAAACTGATGTTTTCAACCACACAGTCCGACTTTATGATCAAGTTATATGTTATCCCTGAAGTGGTTTGAATACTCGTCAAATCCATTCCAGCGCCCCGAAGAGTAATCCCAGCTTTCAATACAACGCCACTGGCCCAAGTGGCTGATCCCACACCCAACTGCACCACATCTCCCGCTACGGAAAGGTTGACGGCAGCTTGAACGTCCACGCTTGACAAGCTCGCTGCCACGTTGGTGCTAGCGCTTAGCTCGGAACTGCTAGTCGCCAATGCGATAAATACACTGAAAAGGTAAATTCTGTTCATAATCGTAAATCGTATAGATAATCGACGGCGTTCATATCATTCTCTCCACTAAAGCAGGACAATCGCCAGATGCTGAGCGCGTTCCAGCCAGCCCACAATACCTTATCAATCAGTGGATATCTAAGACTCATTTCTCTGCCAACGCTAGGCTTCGAGCAACTAGTTTTTGTACACCAGTCTAAGAAATGGCACCACGGCTTCGGATTTCGTGTTGAGGTCAGCCAGCTACCTCGCCAAATAATAATGACCCAACGATTTACAATCTATTGAGATACGTCTCCACTTTTTATCATAAAACATTAACCCGCCGTTAATCAGAACACTAGGTGCTGTGTCCAAGCCTTGTATTCAAACTACCGGATCAACCCGTTCCTTCGACACCATTGTCGCAAACCCATTGGCAGCACCAAAACCCACGACCAACCAAAGCAAAAACCCAATTACATTCGATCGACTAAAAGATACTTCAGTATAGTTTTGAAGCAATCCAACCCAAAAAATAGTAATCAATACGTAACCGATGGGAGTTCCTGCCGTGTAGTGGCTAGTCGCATTTTTCCCGCCTGATACGAGGACTGTAATCAGAAGCAAAACACCAATTAATCCGGTGTGAAGATATGTTTCAAGATAGCCATTATGAGCGTGAGGGACGTGATACACGTCACGTAGCGGGCCATTAGACTTGCTGCTCATCCAGAAACTATTGAACCCAACGCCGATCAGCGGGTTGGTGTCACATTTCAACGCCTCCTCCCAAATCAATGTTCGATCAGTCAGTGTGACGTCCCGACCCAGCGCGCCGGCAATCACCCCGCGGAAACTTGTGCTCACCGTAAACAGCAGCATGATCGAAACACCACCAACTATCCCCCAGCTGAGATTCTGCATATTTGCCCTTACCCACTGTTTCCGTGAAAAAATCAGAATTCCCGCTCCGACACAAAAACAAGCCAGCGATGTGGCACTATCAGCCAGACTTAACAACCACACACACATACCGAGGACAACCCAATCCGGCCAGGAGTTACGGAAAGATTTTGGAATGCCTCTTTTTCTGTACAAATCCACGATCTGCCAGATTAAAAATATTCCCGCAATCATCGCGGCCAAGCCCAACGCATTTTTGTTCGTCGTTATACCAGAATACATCGTTTTGTACGTCCACCGGTGCGTGTACCTCCCTAGTTCCGGATACCATTTGATAAACAGAACCGAAACGGGAATCAGCAAATACGCGAATCTCATAAACACCGCACGGACGGCTTCGCTTGGGTTTTTCTCCGTAACAATGATCAGAATCATGACGACGTCCCCGATGTCCTTAACCCATCTCTTGAAGGCAACAAATGGGTAGTCAGACCATAGTGTACTGGTCAGGTAGTAGGCATAAAGGACCCAAATCCACTTAAATTTATGGTTAATTCTTGCCCAATCGACAGATCGATTGGCGAGGATCGCAAGACCAGCGAAAAACAACAGTAGGTATGCAGCCCGATCGATAGGACTCCCGTCGGTAACATCTCCAGATTCCGCAGCGGACGTCCCGCTGGAGAACCAATAAGTGAGCGCCCTCGATCCATTGATACTGACCCAGATAAACGGGATCCACAGACTGGTGGACATGGATCCAAACAATTTCGAATCCCGTCGGAACAGCCAGACGATAAAGCAAACAAAAATGAGCGATGCGACTGGAGGGGGCATACAAGAAAAACGAAATCTGAAGGCCCAAAATTAACTCGTCGCAGACACACTGGCTATTGGCGCGGACGCGCCATGAACCTGTGCAAATATGTCTTCCATAATTCGCGCCGTCAGCAGGATCTCACGGGTGGAGATCGGAAGTGGGGCACCGTGAAGAATAGAGTCATAGAACGTCTCGATGAGAAATTTTTTCCCTGAATCCATGTGGAATTCACTCTTCAGAAACAACCGGGTATTCCGAAAAAAGTTTCCGACATGCTGCTTTGCCAGGATCGCCGCTGGCAGGAAATTCTCCGCGTAGCTCTTGAATCGTTTCCCGCGAAGCTTCAGCACAATCTGCTGTTGTTCATCCATGAACAGACCATTTTCCGAACCGTAGATTCGGAAGTGATGCAACACGGGCCTCATCTGCGACGAGAACGTGAAGTAGGCAGTGGTGCCTTCGTGGTCGTCGATAATGACGCGGAGTTCATCGATGATCTCATTCTCACCCACGCTCCTTAATAGCGGACTCGTGAAACCGTGCGCAATAACAGTTGGAGCGTCTCCCTTCAGGTGCTCGGCAATGCGCGCGATACCGTGGCTGATGATGTTCTGCAGGAGTTTCCCTGGCAACCGCCGCACCCAATGGTTTTTGTCATCCAACAGCGCATTGCCGTAAACGCCCCCGAGTTCGTAACCGTAGTAACCCTCCATGTGCACCACACGATCCCCCAGATAACCGCTCCGCGCGAGTTCACGCGTGCGTCGGGCCGCCTGGCTGAACTGGGCATCGTGGCCGGCGGTGATCTTCAGGTTCTTTGATTCCGCCAATTCCAGCAGTCTGGCAGTTTCGTCCGCATGCAGCGTAAAAGGTTTCTCGACGTAAACATGACAACCGTGGTTCAGGCACTGAACGGCGAGAGGATAATGCGTCTGGGCAGGCGTGGTGATGTGAATTACATGGGGAGAAACAGTTTTCACCATTTCATCCAAATCCGAACAGGCAGCAGCGATGGCAAAGCGTTCCTGAAGCTGTTGCGCCATGAGCAATTCACGATCACACACCGCCACCAGTTCGCAGCAAGGAATCCGCTGGATATAAGCTGCGTGTGAATCGGCGATCTTGCCACACCCAACGATGGCAACCTTAAGCACTGGCGACTCCTTTCTGGCAGTCTTCAAAAAACGCCTTCATCCCAACTTCTGTAGATACCTTTGGCGACCATCCGAGCCGGTCCTTGAGCTTATCATTTCGGTAATCTGTCCTCTTCCATTGCGAATGCCAGGTCGCCCGGCTGTAGGCCTTGGGCAGTTGACCATTGGAATAGTCGTAGTACTTTTCCCAACCCAAGCAGAGGAGGTAACTGACGAAGTGCGGCAGGTAGACGGATCGAAACTTTTTTACGTTCTTCTTATACTGCGCCAAGAACTGGCGACTGGATGGCAGATCGTCATCCACAACGTTAAAGGCCTCACCGCTGATCCCGTCCGTCAACCCGGCCAGAACAATCGCTTCGGCGCAGTTATCAACGTAAGTAAACGGGACTGAGTTTCCGCCGCCCAAATGCAAGAACAGCCCGGCCGGACTGATCCCGACCCGGCCTGTGATCGAGTGTTTTCCTGGACCGTAGACCGCGCCAGGCCGAATCAAGACGCAGGAGAGACCGTGCTCGCGCCCGTACTTCGCAACCAGTTCATCCTGCGAAATTTTCGCGTAAGTATAGGCATCCCGCCAGCGGTCGGAGCCTTCGGCAATCGGACACGATTCGTCGAGTTCGCCCGACTGTGTATTGTTGCGGTTCGAATAGACGGCGAAGGAACTGATGTTTACAAATCGCTTCAGTGCCCCATCTGAGATCGCGGCATCCAGCAAATTCCGGGTGGTCACGACCGAATTCAAAAATGCGTCCGCGTAGGATTTTGTTCCGGTTCCGGCCGCAAGATGCAGAATTACCTGCACCCCCTTTGTCGCCCGCGCGCAATCGTCGTTGGAGTGAAGGTTGCCATGTATCCACTCCACCCGAGGCGTTCCAGATTCTGAGCCCTGGCCTGGCAGAGGGCGTCTGCTGAAACAGCGGACGTGTTTGAAACCCCGGTCAACGAGGTTTTTCACGACACGTGAACCAATGAAACCGGCCCCGCCTGTAACCAAGATCGGAGCCTCAAGACTAATATCTAACTCATCACGCATCGATGAATACTAACATTGAATAACGAGGAAAAATGTGGAGCAGGGAGGATTTGAACTTCCATCTCACGCCGAAGCGTGATGCTCTGCCAATTGAGCTACTGCCCCATCAAATACTGGCACCCGGCATTTTGCGTGCGTGCCATGCGGCACGCGCAGACAAGAGAAACTTACGGAGAGGATCGGGAATCATTTCACCAGGCCGCCGATACAAACGCAGTTTGAGCGCAACCTGCCCGATGGCCGTCAGCGGAACATAGTAACGCGGGATATCGAACCGAACGAATCCATGGCGTTGGCGGTATTCGCCCAACGTCCCCTCCGCCCACATGCCATACTGCAAAAAGGGGATACCTTGATCGGCGCACATCTCCACGGCTTTGGCGAGCAGAGCATTATTTGGCGCTTTGTCTCGATGCGAGATCTTGGAAATGACTTGCATCAGACTTGCTGAGTTAGCGTTCCGCGTCAGCTTGAAAAATCCGATCATTTCGCTCCCATCAAACGCACCAACAAACTGGCTGCGATCTGTGAACGTGTCGATGTGAGCTTTAGCCCCGTCGAAATCGATTCCGTAGTGCCAGAACTTTTTCCCCTGTCTGGAAGGGCATTCATTATAGATATCTACGATTCCATTAATGAAATCATCGTCGAGGGGAACCTCGCGCAGGACCAACCCGCACTTGGAAGATTTTCTAACCATGTTCCTCGTCTTCGCATTAATCTGTTTGGTCATCCAATGATCGACCGTGGACACCGGCAGAATGGAGGTGCTCTCCATTTCGAAATGCCATTCATGGTGAGCCTCGGTATCATGGGGCTCCTGTAAAAACGTAAACAAATCAACCCGCTCGTCCATTTTCTGCAGCTCCGCCAGGAATGACTTCGGCTCCGCCACGAAGTCGTACCATTCGTTGCTCATCCTTCCGATTCTAACGAGTCTCCCGTGGACGATGATTTCAAGGTTTTGGACGTTCATGTTGGGCCAAGGCCGGAAGTGTGCGTGGTAAAGATATCGTGATTTCGGAAGTTAGAAACAGATGGCAGTGCTATGATTTTGCCACCGGCACCTTAAACTCAAACGATTTGCCTTCGCTGCGAATTCCAATCGTTGTTGGATCGAAGTGTTGATCGAAGGTCGACCGGTCTCCAGCTAGAATAGCTTCGGCGGATTCGATCCCTGCCAGGGTCGCGATATCGAGATCGGTTCGTGCGATGTGATAAACGTTTTTGAAGGGCTCCACCGCGTCCAACAGCCCCAGGCGCATCGATGTCATCCAGTTGTGCCGGTTCTGCGAGGAGTCGGCTCCGGGAAATTTTAGAATGAGCCGGTCCGAGAACGAATCGGCGTCCATCAGCCCCGCGCCAACACAGTAGTCAAATGTCTGCCGGGCCAGTTCTTCGTCACTGAGTTTGAGAAGATCATCTTCTCCGTAACAGAAATATTCACAACACAGGCATCCTTTGCCTTCCGGAACCATGTCTGAGTTGAAGCCGGAGTAGTTGGTGATCCGGCCGATTCTTGTGCTCTGACAGGTCACCTGCAGGTAGGCGTGAGGGAACTTGGGTTGCCGATGGAGAAAGAGATAAACGAGCAAAGCGGTGCGCCGCTGGGTGGGAGCCTTTTTCGCTTCGAGATACGCTGGTGGGACTTCCCGGCCGAGCATGGGAATCAAAAAATCAAGTGGAATGCTGGAGACCAAGTTTTCAAATTCGTAGCATACTTTCTCCGAATTAATCTCCGCGGTCAGACTCTTTGCCCTGCCGTCCTCCATTCCGATACTTTCGATTTTGGCGCCATACCCAAACGCCCCCCCCGCATCGACAATCCCCCGGGCAAGCGCATCGCAAATCTGTCCCGTTCCCTTCGCGGGATGGCGCCAGACGCCCTTGAACGTATTCACCTGTTTGGTTGAGACCGCGCGTTTCGCCAAAGCGGTCAAGGTTCCCAAGAAACCGGATCCTTCCTCCTCCTCATAGTCCCCGGGCATCGGGATCTCCGCCCACCGTTTGCCGGCCAATTTTTCCTGAAACCCCTGCGACGCCACGCGGGTGAGCAGGCGACCACGGGTCCGGTAGAAATATTCCTCGACGTTGGTGGGTTTGCCGGCGAACACGTTCAACCGGCTCAGAACCAAGCCAAAGGCGCATTGTAGAAACATCGACCAGGACATCCCACGGCGGAACCCCCGATATTCGCGCGACATTTCCAGAACGTGCCCATCATAAAGATAGGCTCCGCGATGCGGGTATTGCCGGTAATCGGCTCCAATGACTCCGGCCCAAAAATCGTCGACCTTTTTCAACCGATTGTAGAGTTCCTTCCGGCCGACATCCACCGCGAAGCCGTCATGATGAACGCTCCGCATGAGGCCGCCGGGCCCCTTGTCGCGATCGAGCACCACCGGTTTCTTCCCGGCTTTGGCGAGGGTGTATCCGGCCGCCAGACCGGACGGCCCGGCTCCCAGAACCAATGTATGAACTTTCTCAGTGCGCATGAGTTATAAACTTGAAAAGGAAATTGGAAACCACAGATGGCACAGATCTACACAGATGATCATGGAGTGGAGCGGGAAGATGCCTGACGCAAAAAAAAGCCAAGGTTTCGATGGCAAGGAACTCTGCAGCCTTTGCGTCTTTGCGTGAGATATTTCGGATCTGGGGAGCGGTGTGAATCCATTGATATTGAACAGCGGTGACTCTTCGATCAAACACGGCGGCGCAAATCTGACGATGAGGTATCGCGGACCGGCACGGGCACCGGACTGTCCGCCGCGGGGGTGCCTTCAGGCGAGTGAGCCTTTCCGCCAATGCCGATCATGGCGCGCAGACGCCGCATTTGATCTTGTCGCTGGAATTGAATCAACTCCCTGCTCATCGGTGATTCCATACGCTGCAGCATCGCAGAAAAGTATCCAAGGAAGAGAGCCACGCCACCGACCAAAAGCGGCTTGCGTTTCAGTTGATAAACGCAGCGCAAGGTTTGCCACAACGGATGAAAGCCCAGGCGATAGTTTCTCTGACCGAGCTTGTAATTCACGGTGAAACTTCCCTGGTCATTACCGGTTCCCATCGGTCGATGGTGGGCACATGTCTTTTCGGTAAAGGTGCGGGTGCGCCAGCCCTTCATCCGGGAGGAAAGCACGGCGATGACATCAATCCCGCCGCCCTTCGCTTGAACGTAGCCGCCAATCTTCTGGAAGCATTCCCGACGGAACAACTGACAGGCACCGGAAACGTGATCGGTGCTGCTGTAGCGGTAATCGTAGGTGCGACCGTCTTCGGAGAAAGGCGTTCCCACCAGGCCGAGCCCGGGATCTGCGACGAGTTTTTCCAAGAGGAACTGAAAATAGTCCGGATCAAAGGTAATGTCCGCGTCGAGACTGCAGACGAAATCATGGGGGATGTGCTTGATGCGGTCGTAACTCAAGTTGACGTTGTACGCCTTGCCGCCGAAATCCCGGGTTTCGCGTTCGGGCATCCGATACAACTCGATCCAATCATGGACATCGGCGTATCGAGCGACAATTTCGTCCGTTCGATCGGTCGAGCCATCACTGACGATCACCCACCGCGCCGGCCGAACGACCTGAGCAATGACGGATTTAATCGTCAGTTCGATGAACATTTCCTCGTTTCGCGCGGGAGTGATGAGAAGATAATTCATGACGGGTATAAGAGAAGTTGGAATCTTGAATCTTGATGGTCGCAGAGGGCTCCAACTGCTGATTGAACACAGATCAAACTCAGATAATTTTGTCTGCAGCAGGTCGCGATCGGAAAACCGCTCCCTACCGGGCAGTCGTTTTGGTCTTCAGTTTTTCCACCTTGTCACCTTGCATCTGGTTCAACAGCACGGTGAGCCCCTTGTAAATTGTGCCCTGCGCCCAGTGCAACATGGGCGTGCGGGCCTTCATCATCGGATAAATACGGTAGTAGAAATGACCATCCCGGCCCTGCATGTTTTCGATCGTCCAGCGGGCCACCTTTTCAGCGAGCTGCCGGCATTCGGGATCATCCCCGGAGAACGCGGCGAGGGACTCAATGGACTGCGCGGCACACTGGCTGTCCACCGGGTAGCGACGATTGTTATAGTATTTCGGGCAACCATCCGCTTCGAAAAAATTCTGTTTGTAGTAGTCCAGCCCTTTCCGGAAGCTGCTCTGCCAAGTATCATCGCCGGAATTTTCGATATAGCATTTGAGGCTGTCGAGATTGTAGCCGGTGTGAAAATTATCGACCCAGTGATACCTTGGGTCTTCGCCATACTGCCACGCGCCATCCGCGAGCTGGCGGGTGCAACTGTACTCCATCCCGGATCGAGCGACTTCGAGATAGTCCTTGTTCCCCGTGTGTCTGGCCGTGCGCGCCAGCATGGCGGCCCCCAGCATGTTTGAATTGTGGATCGAACTTTGAATGTGTGCCAGATAGCTGATGCAATTTCCTTGTTTCGTCTTCTCCCGGGGAAGATCCATAATCCAGCCACAGATACTCTCGGCAATCTTCAACCATCGTTCATTACGAGTTTGCTCGTAGGCTTCGAGGTAGGCGAATCCGATGAGGGCGGTCCAAACGATGATGGGATCATCCTTGGTGTAGGCGCCACCCCGGCTGGAGAAATCAAAGTGGTTGCTCCAACTGTGCTTTGCGAATCTCGCGACCTTGTGATGATCGAGCCAGTCCAGGCACGCCTCGGCCTTGTTGAGGAACTCCTTGTTCCCGGTCGTCCGGTAACGAAACAGGTAACCGTGAGCCATATAACCGCGGCCCTTGGTCGACTCCTTGGGTTTTACACCCATGATCGGGCGCAGATTGATCGGGCTTTGCCGGATCAACTGCATCAAAATCCGCTCGCCCAAAAGCGTACCAAAAGTCAACGGGCGAAACCACGAGGAGAGCCCGTCAAACGGCTCGTAGCCGCAGTAGTTCCGATCCTCGACCCACCGCTCAACGCGGTTGAGACTGTCTTCGACCAGAGATTGGATATCGTTTTTATCAGACATGGGTTCAAGCGAAGAAGCATTTGATTTCGCTGGCGACGAACTCGATCATTTCATCCGTGATTTCCGGATAGATGGGCAATGAAAGGATCTGCGATTGATGGGAGTGGGCGACCGGGAAATCTTCCGGAACATGACCGAGGTAAGAATAGGCAGGATAAAACGGGAGCGCCTTCGGATAATTGAGACTGGTGCCTATCTCCGCATCTCCGAGTGCTTTTTTCAGAGCGTCCCGCTTTCCGGTGCGAATGACATACAGATGGTAAACGTGCTCATTTCCAGCTGCAACAAACGGCGTCGTCACATCTCCGACGCCACTCAATAATTCGTCATAACGAGCCGCCACCCGGCGACGGGCGCCAGTCCATTCTTCGAGGTAGGGGAGTTTCACGTTCAAAACAGCCGCTTGCAGCCCGTCCAGGCGACTGTTAATCCCTTCCATGACGTGTTCCCCTTTTCCGCCGTGACGCGCATAGGTGGCAGTCCACTCCGCGAGGTTGTCGTCGTTGGTCACGAGGCATCCCGCATCACCGTAAGCACCGAAGTTCTTTCCCGGGTAACAAGAAAAAGTCGCGGCGTCGCCAAAAGTTCCGACCAGCTTTTCATTGAAGCGAGCCAAGTGGGCCTGAGCACAGTCCTCGATCACCCACAGCTTGTGCTTCTTCGCAATGGCCATGATGGCCTTCATGTTGGCCGGCTGCCCGTAAAGGTGAACCGGGATGATGCCAACTGTGCGAGGCGTGATTTTTGATTCAATCTGCGCTGAATCTATGTTGAACGTCTGGTCGTCCGTATCGCAAAACACCACTTTCCCACCGGCCTGCGTGATCGTCTCACTGGTGGAGATCCATGAGTGGGCGGTGGTGATGACTTCATCCCCGGTCTTCAATCCCAGCCCGCGCATGGTGATGTAGAGGGCATCGGTCCCGTTTGCGCACGAGACACAATGTTTTACCGCCAGAGCGTTGGCCCAACCTTTTTCGAAATCATCGACGTGTGGTCCGCGGATGTACGCCGAATTTGCGATAACACCCGCGATGGCAGCATCGATTTCCGGTTTGATGGTCAGGTACTGAGCGTAGAGATCAACGAAGGGAACTTTCATGGAGTAGAGAGAATGAGTAGAATTTGGAATCTAGAATCTACAATTTTGAATCTGGAAACTGGAATCGGTTAACCACTGATGAACGCGGATTACCGTAAGCGAAATCGTTGTTCAATCGGCGCGGCGGCGGCGGTGCCCTAGCAAGTTCAAAAGGTGATCGGTGGTTGCGGGATTAAGATTAAGGCCGGAAACGGACACCTCACCCCAGCCCTCTCCCCAGTGCGGAGAGGGGGTAGACGGAGACGGACTCGGAGTTTGCCGGGCACACATCAAATATTTTCTCACGCGAATCCCGACAAACAACGTCGGGCCAGGTTCCGCTGATGTTCGCCGATGGTTTTCAATCGGCGCGGCGGCAGCAGCGCCCTAGCAAGTTCAAAAGGTGATCGGTCGTTACGGGATTAAGATTAAGGCCGGAAACGGACACCTCACCCCACCCCTCTCCCCAGTGCGGAGAGGGAGATGACGGATTAAGATCAGGATTACGATTAAGGCTGCAAACTGACACCTTACCCCGACCCAATGACTCGCGCCAACCGCTCGGCCCGGCGGGCCTTCTCCCGCAGTTCGAATTCCTCTCGAAAATCTCGAGTCCCCGGTGCGGAGAGGGAGATGACGGAGACGGACTCGGAGTTTGCCGGGCACACATCAAATATTTTCTCACGCGAATCCCGACAAACAACGTCGGGCCAGGTTCCGCTGATGTTCGCCAATGGTTTTCAATCGGCGCGGCGGCAGCAGCGCCCTAGCAAGTTCAGAAGGTGATCGGTGGTTGCGGGATTAAGATTAAGGCCGGAAACGGACACCTCACCCCAGCCCTCTCCCCAGTGCGGAGAGGGAGATGACGGATTAAGATCAGGATTACGATTAAGGCTGCAAACGGACACCTCACCCCGACCCAATGACTCGCGCCAACCGCTCGGCCCTGCGGGCCTTCTCCCACAGGTCGAATTCCTCTCGAAAATCTCGAGTCCCCGGTGCGGAGAGGGAGAAGATGAAGCACGAATGTGGGCAGCCATCACAGGGGGCGGAGAAGACGAGCCGGGTTGCCCACGTAAATGCCGGGTTTGGTGATGTCCTTGGTGACCACGGAACCGGCACCGATGACGACACGGTCACAGATGGTTACTGGAAGCACTGTGGCGTTGGTGCCGATGCTGACGTTGTTACCGATCTTGGTGGAGCGCCACAGATTCTCCTGCCCCTTCGCCGGACCACCCTCCTGGAACAGGTCGTTGATGAACATGGCTCCGTGTGAAACAAAACAGTCGTCCCCAACGGTGACGAGCTCGCAGATGAACGCATGCGACTGAATTCGCGTCCGCTTCCCGATCGTGACGCCTTTTTGAATTTCGACGAACGGGCCAATGAACACACCGTCATCCAAATGACAGCCGTACAAGTTCGCCGGTTGAACAATCGTCACGTTCTCTCCGAACGTCACATTGACGAGACCGGATTGGTGGATCTTGGGTTCGGCCATAAACTTTAAACTTAAATGAATCCGGGCGCTACGAGGCGCTGGCGGTTTTCGCCCGTTCGAGGATCGAGACCACGTGACGGGCATGACTGATGCCGGTCATCGGCTCATCGCCAGTACGGACACAGTCCAGAAAGTGTTGTGCCTCAGTGCGGAGCGGTTCGATAAACTTGATGTTGGGAAGAAGCACATCACCACTCCGATAGTTGAACTCCGGTGGTCGCGGTGCGTCGAAATCCATGTTCTCGCCAAGAATGGCCTTCTTATCAATCCCCTTGTCGTAAATGGCGATCTTGTCGTCAGCGATATCGTCGTAGACCACCATTTTCTTCGACCCGACCACGATCATTTTTCTGACTTTTTGAGGATCCAACCAACTCACATGGATATTCGCCATGATCTTGTTCGGATAAGTAATATTGAGAAAAACAACGTCATCGATTCCGCTCTGCATGTAGTCCATCCCAGTGCGGATCACCCCCGCCGGCTCGGGATCTCCGAGCCAATACTGAATGATCGAAATGTCGTGCGGCGCAAAATTCCAGAGCGCGTCAATGTCTGAACGGATCCGACCCAGGTTCAAGCGCTGGCTGTAGATATAGCGTATTTCGCCGAGCTCCCCCGCCTCAATCATGGATCTGACATGCCGCACCGCCGCGTTATAAATGAAAGTGTGCCCGGCCATGACCACCAGGTTTTCCTTTTTCGCGATCTTTCCCAGTTCATCGACCTCGGCAACACGCGTGGCGAGCGGCTTTTCAACAAAGACATGTTTGCCATGCTCAAGGATCTGTTTTGCCAAAGGAAAGTGAGATTCCGCCGGGGTGGCGACAATCACGGCCTGAACTTCAGGATCGTCCAAGACCTGAGCCGCGTCCCCGACCGCTTTGGTCAGGGGGAAATTAGCCTCAACGAAGGCACGGCGTTCCGGGCTGGCATCCACCACATATTTGACGCGGCAACCAGGCTGGCTGGAAAAGTTTCTCAGGAGATTTGGGCCCCAGTACCCGCAACCGAACTGGGCGACAACAATGTTTTCTGGTTTCATTCAATAAAGTCCAATGACATCTTCAATCTAAATTGCGAAGGCGATCTCGCCATCGCGCAGCGGCACATCCTCGAAGCAATCCGCGGTTTCCGCACCTTCCTCGACAGGTTTGTGAAATCGCAATCTCAGTCCGGGGCTATTCTGACCCTCATCCATGGTTACCCGAACGCGGAACTGTTTTTCATCGGACCCCAATTCTTCAATGCGAACGGAACGCCGCCGGCGGTACCACGCAACGATCTGACTTCCGGTTGGGAACCACGCGCCGCGTTGTTCAAGGCTCTTCAACAGCTCCTGATAGAATCCGCCCCACAAACGTTCGGGAGCCACACTGCGATCATGCCAGTTGATGGTCATCACGCCGCCCAGTTTTTCAGCATTGTCAATCAGCTCGCCGACACGTTCGCGGGCTTCGTTAGCAGACAGATTCAGGTGAGCAGGATAAAACAGTGACGTGTCCATAATGTGCAACGGCAGTTCGATCAGTTGTTTCGCCCCAAGCGGCCTGAACGCCTGTCCGGTGCCGGCTTTGTAACCAACCGTTTCATTATAGCCGAGTGTTGAGTCGTAACTGAATCCAGCCTGGTCGAGCACTTCGTAGGAACCTGAATCGAAGAAAAGCCAGTGCATGCGGACACCGGAACAGCCATCGCTGACATGGCTCGCGATTTCTTGCATCTCGGTTCGCGCGGACGGCACGTCCGACCACGCGTCGATGCCGTGAACTCCGATTTCACACCCTTTTTTCTGCAACGACTGTATCTCTGTTCGCACATCACCAACGCCGTACTTCGCGGCGCGACGAGCAGGAACTTCACCATTCTTGCTTTGACCAGGCCGGCCACGGAACGGAATGACAAAAAAGGTGGAGCCGAACTTGTTCTCGATCTCACCATAATCACAGAGAGATTTACGCCAGATATCGCGAACGAGACCCAGATAGAGAAACGGCAGCTTCAACACCGCGAGCCAATTGCGGCAGAGCTGAGGCAGCGCAACCCGACCCCGCCAGACGCCAACAACAGACCCCAACGTGGCGCGGTAGACAAACCCCAGCATGGTGGAGTCGAGAAGGTGATTTCGCATCACGGGGTGATCCACGTCGTGAGTGAGGCACACGGCAAAGGGACTTCCATCGGGAACCGGCGGAATCTCAACCAGAGGCACGCCGGCGCGAGTAATCAACTGACGCAGTAACGCGATGTGACGGTCGAGCGTGGGCACGGAGGCGTTGGCGACGGGCTGGCCAACGACGAGGAGATGCGTTACTTCCGCAAACAAGTTGAAGCCGATGTGAATCACGTTTCTGTTCTGCGACTTGTGGGAGACGGCACAGGCCCTACGACTATCCGCGGTAACAACATGGTAAAACGGCTTTCCGTCCAGAGCCTGGAGGCCGCAGTAAACCGGCATACGGCCCTGCGGCGAACACATCCAATTCACTTCTTTACAACTCTCCAGATCAGGTGGCTTTTCGTTCTGATTGAACGTCTGGTAAACAAGAGTCAATTTTGCAGCAATGTCCGACGCATCGTTTTCCGTGCAGATGACCACGTCATAACATCCGTCCCGCCTGGCAAATTCCCACGGAGTCTTGAACAGTTCAAAAAACTCCCGAACTACGTCATGCTGGAACTGTGGTGCGACTACCCCGATCACTTTTACGATTTTCTTGAAAATTTCTGACCTGCGCTTTTAAGCCGGGGTGGCCAACAGGCCCTCCACCATTCCGAGCATCCGATGACGCTCAGCGGTCCAGTGGTGATTGTTGTAAATTTTTTGCCCCTGCCGAAGAACTTCCCGGACTGCGTCCGGATGAGAATATGCCCATTCCATTTTCCGGGCGAGATCATCGGCGTCACCAAGCTCGAAGTAAATCATCTCCTCCTCGCTGAAATAATCAAGGATGCCTGACGCGCGAGGCGCGATCACAGGAACGCCACGCGACAAGTATTCAAAAATGCGTGTTGGAGTGTTCAATTCCGTGAAAATGCTTCGTCGGTTGGGGATGATTCCCAAGTCCGCCTCGTCAATTGCTTCGACGATCTGCTCGATGTTTGCACCTCCCATGTACTGAACCCGGTCTTCCACACCCAACTCTTTGGCGCGGGCCATGACCGTATCAACAAAATCTGTTTTATGGCCGTAGATTCGAAGCTCAGCGTTGGGGACAGATTCACGAATCTGGTACAGCGCTTCAACTCCCAAGTCTATTCCGTGCCGATCAACGATCGAGCCGTGACACATGATAATGAAGGGCTTCTCCGAGGCCCCGTCTGATTGCCCACTCGATGTTTCAACCTCCGCACCGAAGAATCGCTCATCGGGCGAATTCATCACGACGTGAACCTTGTCCAACGGGCAACTGCGGCTTCCAAAGATCTTTCGGCATGCTCGATTGACGGTCAGCACGCGATCCGCGAGTGCCATGCTCCAACGCTCAAGTCGCTTCATGACCGTGACGCTGCGGGCATTATCGTCCGCGCCAAAAATGGTCATCATCAACTCTGGCATGGGGTCATGCAAATCGAGCAGCACTTTTGCGCCAAGAATCTTTGGGATCACCGCGCTCACCACGAGTACGTCGGGCATGTTGTGAACATGGACGAGATCATAACGTTGGTGGAGGGATCTCCATAACAGCAGCGCGGTGGAACTCAGAATGAACGACGCGTACTGCCATAAATAGACGATCTTGCCACCGCGTTGGCGAGTGATCGGCAGTCTTCGCACGGTGATTCCATCCAGTTCCTCGAAGGAGAGGTCCTTGTCATTCTCTTTCAGACAGATGATATCCACCGTCATTCCTGCGTCTCTCAGGGCTTCCGCCGCCCGACGTGGCCGAGGATCGAACGGGAAGTTTGAAAAAACGACAACAGCAGCACGTTTTGAGTGCAACGCAGGAAAATCTGCAATTCGGGTCGCACTCAATTCGGATTGTGGCTCTTTGCCCTTCGTCACAGGCGGTTCACCTCCGAGTTCCTTGCGAGATTTTTGACAGAATTCAGCCACCTCACGAGGGAGCGCATGCCAATAAGTTCCGGTAAAGCGATCACGAACATGTTCCAAGAACTCCGCATAGTAGCGAACCGGAAACCTATGCGGGTCCGATCTCTCATTCGAAAAATCGACATAATCCGGATGAACGTTCAACAACGCCATCCCTCCGTGCTTTGCGATCCAATCCAGTTTCTGGCACCAGATCTCAGGCGACTTTTCGCCGAACAAGATAAACAAGGTCGAATCCTGTGGAAGTGTGTAAGGCAACTCAAAGTATCCGTCCGGATATGCAGAAGATGGGAGATGGGAGATGGGACTAGAAGTAGGATTAAGATTAGGGTTTTTGGGGACCCAGAAGGGGAAGATCGTACCAACGCCGTCAGATTGAGGCTCGAATGGGTCCGTATCGAAACTGGAGGCGTCATACGCGACGTTCAGATCATGGAGCCATTCATAGTTGTGAAGCATGAACCCTGACCGAAATCCTGTTGCATTCCATTTCGCCAAGTAGTGGTTTATGCGACGAGCTCTCATTCTGAACTCTTCCCGGGAACTATAAAGATGGCCATCGTGGCGAAGGTCATGCACGCCGACTTCGAAGCCGCGATCAGTCAGCCATTGTATGAGTGCCTCGGGTATCTCATAGCCTCCTTCAGGAATGAAATTAAACGACGATCTAAACCCGAATGACATTTCGAGTTCAGCCAGTTTTTGGACCTGATCCAATCCCGCCTGCGATTCCACATCATGGGTCAAGACGAAGGCAAATTGAGAGTCTCCCGGCCAACCCGGCCAACCCGCAGGCGTGCCACCGGCTGACTCAAGTATCGGCCATTCATCGACCGTTTTAGCCCGCTTCCGATTGGCGACCCGCCGTCTGAGTCCAAACCGCAGTTGCCACGGCAAGAACGGTTTCAGAGCGTAGTAGACTCTATTTCTAAGAGACATCGAGATAGTCGATAAAACGGACAGGCCTGCGCACGCTCACCTGCCGATGGATTTGTAGATGAAGCCGAGTTTTTCCATTTCGGCGGGATCAAAGAGGTTGCGACCGTCGAAGAGGATTGGGTGGGAGAGGTTTTTCTTCGCCTGCGCCAGATCAAGTTCTTTGAACTGCGGCCACTCGGTCGCAACCACCAGGGCGTCGCAGCCTTCGGCTACGCTGTCCATATCATCGACGTATTCCACATCGGGCAGGAGGTCTTTGGCCTTCTCCATCGCCTGCGGATCATACACCCGCAGTTTAGCGCCTTCCTTGAGCAATCGCTGGCACAGATCAATC
>JBDNGP010000083.1:0-16607 GCA_041689265.1 Verrucomicrobiota bacterium | reverse complement strand
GGCCATCACCGTCAGTCGTTTCCGTTCCTTCCCGTTCATCGTCAATGTCTCCATGTCGTGGCCGGGTTGCTACCGCAACCCGCCACAGAGGAGGACATTCTTATCGAGTTACCAGGGGGACATTCTCATGGAGTTCCGACACAGATGGAAAGGAGGAGTTGACTATCCGCAGAGCTTCGTTCGTTCCTCCCGTCTTTCACGTGCTCGACGGCGACGCCCTCGTTGGCTGCATTCGCATGCGCAGCCTGCTGCGCAACAAGTACACCATTGATATCGACGGCTCCAACTCTTGGACGTTTCGCATGCCATTATTTACCATTCGGTTCCGGGGTGACTCGGACAGTGGCACGGACATCTGGGTGGTAGTTGGGCCGTCCAAGATGGAATGGAACATCCTCATCAGGCCAGGCATGAGCGATCGACAGTGCGTGACCGCATGGGCTTTCATCCACAGCGAGTGGTGGAACTACAGTTGAGGACAATGACAACATGAATTACGGGTCGAACAAATCGACGCAGCGAATGACGGTTCCGCTGTCGCTGGTCTCCACGTTCGGGGGCTATACTATGCGCGCTTTAGAATTCATTCTCAACGGTAAGCGACTCTGTATCGCCGCACCGCCGGTAGATTCCGGGCTCGTAATGTCGCAGGTAATTCTTTGCGGAGGCGTACCCGATCAGTCGACCGGGAGCGGCGAGTTGAGGTTTCGTGTAGGTGGTATTAGCGACGATCATCACCTTGAGTGGATCAGCCAGCAACTTGCGGTGGGAGATCACTTGGAGATTCGCGTGATCGACGCTCCCGAGTCCGATCCCCCTGCAACTCGCAGTCGCGTTACCGATGAAGAGCATGAGCGCCTTCGCATCGCATCAGATCGTTTCACCTGAGCCGAACAAGCCGGCTGCAAAAGGACGCCATGAGCAAGAAAGCATATTTTATCTCAATCGATGTTTCATTCTCGGTTTGGCGTTGGGCGTCGGTGGCGCGATGGTCTATTTGGGCAAGAGCGTTGCAGGTGCATTGGTTCTGCTGAAGGAAATTGAGGTCGCGCAATCGGGCGACAGAGCATTTGAGGCATACCAGCGGGAGAGTGGAGCAGTGGCGATATATGCTCTCGGGCAGCATCTGAAGACTCTCGAGGGCGTCCGAGATATTGGTGATGAAACCCCCGCCTTTCTGACGAGATTACAAATCGCCCGCGAGACTGCGTTCACGCACGCACGTTGGGCGAAATTGTATGAAGACGATGGACAGACTGAATTGGCCAGGAAGCACGTTGCGGAAGCGTTGGACCATATAGCGCAGCCTGAGAAGTTCCGAAGCATCACCAACACGAGTGCCTTGATGGATTTGGTGAGAAAATACGACGAGAGAGAAGTGCCATGACAATGCTGGTTACCAGATGCTTCAACAGAACCTCCGCCCCGCGTTTCCAGTTCGGAGGAGCATGATTGATCGGACTTTGGATTCGCTGCCAGAGTTCGTTGCCAGCGGCGGTCGGCGAGCGTAGCCCATCGTTACTTCGGCAAGATCGCATCGAGCATCGCTTCAAAACCTTCTTTCGTTCGCGAGCCCATGAACCGGCGGTACACCGTTCCATCAGCGTTGATCATCACGTTCATCGGCAGTTCATTTCCGACATACAATTCGCTCGTGATCCCGTCCGGATCGAGCAGGACCGGGTAATTCATCCCGTGCTTCTTGACGAAGGCACTCACCAGCTCAACGAGTTCTTCCCGGGCGATTTCCTCGCCATGATCATCCGCGTGCGGCGCGCCTTCCACATCACTTTGGCCGTGATCGAGTGCGTGCTGGTCGGGCAGCCCATCCAGTGAGATGCCGATGATCGTCAACCGGTCGCCGAACCGGTTGTGAAGCGCAATCAGATCGGGGATCTCCGTCCAACACGCCGTACACCACGTCGCCCAAAAATTAAGGAGCACCGGCTTGCCGCGCAGTGACGACAGACGGACCAGTTTGCCATCCAGATCGGGCAGTTGAAAATCCGGTGCCGGCAGCGGCTCCGTCCGTCCAGGGGCGGCGGCGATGTCGACTTTCGCAAACAGCTGGTTTCCGGAATCGGCCCACCATGTGGACCATTCCTTCAGCCCGTTTTCTACCTGTTCACGCTTGGCTGCGTCCTCGCCCGAGTAAGTTCCGGAAACTTCGTCAAATGTCCCGTTCAGCTTCCTCTGGCGCACGCCGAAATCCTTGTCCGTCCAGTTGCGGAACGTGGACGCGGCGGCGATCCGCACATCGAGGTCCTGGTGCTGGAGCAATGGCGCGACGGTGTGGCTGAGGTTGGTGAATCCACTGGTGCGGGCCTGCCGGAGCGCGAGACGTTTCAATTCCGGGTCGGGGTCGAGCAGCCACGCGTGGACGACCTTTTCCAGATCGGGATCGCCGACGGCGGTTAGGATTCCGAGGGCGAGTTCGCGCACATGAAAATCGCTGTCCATCGCTGCGTCGTGAACCCACGCGGGGGCCGTGTCCTCATCAGTCAGATCACGGCCGCGATTGTAGGCGCGGAGGGCGGCGAGGCGGTGTGGGATTTTTCCGGTCGCCCAGAACTGCCGGTAGACCTCAACCGGATCGCTGGAATTGGATGCGAGTTCCTCGATCAGCTCCGCGGTGGCCGCCGGTTGTCGCAGCGCGGAATTCAACATGATCTTCTGTTGAATGGGGGCTTTGAAGGCGAGCAGCAGGGCGATCACGACGACACCGAGGACGAGGGCGATTCGTGAGCGGCGTTTGGTTTTCGGATCGGGCATGTAGTTGAGACTAGCGAAGCGCACCGGTTATTCCAGCGCTGAAAAGTGCCGTCCGGGGCTCGACAGTTCGATGTCATTCCTTCAGTGTCCTCCCATGAAATTCCTCCTGCCATTGATGACGATCACCGCCGCCCTGCTCGCGGGGTGCGCCACCACTCCCGAACCGCCCAAGTATGTCCGCATATTTGACGGCACCACGTTCAATGGCTGGGACGGCGATACGAACAAGACCTGGCGCATCGAGGATCGCGCATTCGGCGGCGGTTCGTTGAGGACGCAGGTGCCGCGAAACGAGTTTCTCGCGACAACCCGACAGTACACGAATTTCGTGCTGAAGCTTTCGTTCAAGCTGATCGGCGATGAAGGGTTCATCAATGGCGGCGTGCAGGTGCGCAGCCAGCGGGTTCCGGGCGACAGCGAGATGAAGGGGTATCAGGTCGACATGGGGGATCCGACCTGGTGGGGCAGTATTTACGATGAGTCACGGCGGAACAAGGTGATGGCACAGTCCAACATGGAGGATGTGAACAAGGTGCTGCGCCGAAACGACTGGAACGCCTACGAGATCCAATGTGAAGGGAACCGAATCACGGCCCGCATCAACGGGCTGCTGACGGTCGACTACACCGAAACGGATGAGAGCATTCCGCAGTTTGGAAAGATCGGACTGCAGATCCACGGCGGCGGCAAAGCCGAGGCGTGGTACAAAAACATTTACGTCAAAGAGTTGCCGTAGGCGGTTCGCGTGGTGAACAACCCCACTGAAGTTCTCCCGGGCGATTATTACGATGAGATGGTTGCCAATGCGAAGGCCGCCGTGAAGGCGTTCCTCAACCGCGCGGAAGAAGCGATGAAGCTCTACCTGACTCAGTCCGACGCGGAGTTGATGGAAGAGGGTCCCGGCGAGGAAAACAACCCCATGAACGACGATGAAGAACGAACCTTTAAATGGATGTTCATGGCCTTCCCGTTGAGCCGTTTTAAGCTGGTCTGTCTGGCCGGGGCGGCAGGAAGGATTGCCTCAATGCGGAAGCTACTAATCAGCGGGAGCTGACCGGTCCGTGAACAGCGGCAGTTTCACCCTCCATGCCGCCACACCCAGCGCCGCGACCAGTCCGGCCATGACATAGAACACCGGCACGTACGAGCCGTTTGTGGAGACACACCACGCGAGCAGCAGCGGTCCCAACGCCGAGGCCAGCACAGTCATCATCTGCGCTGCGCCCTGAATGCGGCCCAGTTCACGTCGGCCGTACGTCGCGCTCCAGAAGCTGAAAAAGATCACGATCACAAATCCACCGACGATCCCCATGAAAACAGCCCAGAGCATGACCTGCCAAACGGTTGCCAGGAACGGCAGAGCCAGCAGCGCGATCACCAGCAGGGCCATCGTCAATGCCATCACGCGGTTGGCGGTCCAGCGCGCCGTCAGCCACCCGCCTAGAAAATTTCCGGCCAGCGAAGTGATCGCCGTCACCGCGAGTGCCCGATGATACACGCCGGCATCGAACCCGCGTTCGTTCAGGATGGATTCATTGAACAGGCCGATGCCGGAAACGATGAGATTGTAACTCGAGCTGGCGATGGCGAAGACCCAGAAAGCAGGGGTTCGCAAGGCCTGCCAAAAGGTGGCTCCCGCCGCTTTGCCCGGCTCTTCAAGATGCTCTTTGTCGCGGTCTGCACCGGTGAGACCGCACGATTCGGGATCGCGACGCACCAACAGCAAAACCAGCGGTACCAACACGAGCAACAGGACCCAGCCGATCCCGGCCCAGGTCGTGCGCCAGCCGTACTTTGAGATCATCCAACCGACCGTCGGAAACGAGAGCATAAAGCCGACGCTGACCAGCACGGAATACGCGGCCATCGCCTTGGCCAAACGACGGCCAAACCATTGTCCCACCAGATTCAGGCTCGCGACCGAGAGAGCACTTTGACCGAAACCGCGCGTCAACGTGACCATCAGGAGAAGCATCCAAAACCCGTTCACGCCGCTCATGAGAATAACCACCACGGCCAGCAACGCGATGATCACCGACATCACGCCGCGACTGCCGTAACGATCCAGCAAACGACCGAAGCCAAGGCAAAACAACGAGCCGATCAACGTCGCCCAAAGGTTGATCTGCGCGTAGCCCAGCCGGCCGATTCCCAAATCGCGCAACAGCGGTTCGGTGATGAGTCCGAGTCCTTGCGTTCTGCCGGGAAGCGTTCCGACCATCGCGGCCGCCGCCAACGCCATGTTCACCCATCCGTAATAGAACGAGGAGCGATCCAACCAGGCCGGTGGACGTCTGGTGGTGGGAAGGGAATTCATGGTCCGCAACTAGACGGCAGTTCGCGTGGTCGGTTTCAAAAAAAGGGCTCGCGTGGCAACGGGCCGCAGACATTCCATCCGCAGCAAATACGGAGTTGAATGCCGGTTGACGGCGCTACTGCGCACGATTGAAAAATCGCCGTTACGGCAGCTTCTTGATGTCCGGATAGTTCAACAGGAACTCGCGCCGTTGATCGCTAAACGTCTTGAGACTCATGATCGTATTCTCACCGCGGACCAGGTCCTTCTCGACCAGCGCCAGAAACGCTTCGTACGATTCCAGCTTACGCGTGTCCGCTTTCACATCCTCGTCGATGAGGGCCTGATACTTGAGGGCAATCGGACCCAGCTGATTCCAGTCGAGCCACTTCGTGGCCATTTCCTTCACGTAACCGAGATACCTGGTCCGCAATGCGGGAACGGCGACGAGCCGGCTCAGCAGGACCTTGTTCGGATCTTCGGAACCGATAAACGGATCGAGATCGGTCCCGCGTGCCGCACCGCCGCGAATGTTCGGCGGCGCGTCATAAAACGCCTCGTTGCCGTCATGCGGATAAATGACGAAACGGCCCTGCTTATCCCGGTATAAATTGTAATCGCTGGCGCGGATCCAATAGCCGTCGTCGTTGATGAAGACACTCTCCAGCGCCAGAAATTTCAACGCCGCATCGACGTCAAAGATGGGTTCGAGTTCCTGCTCCAACTGATCCAGCGGCGTCTCGGTCAGCACCTTGCACAATTGAACCAGGGCGGTCCACGCCTCGGGATCTTCCTTGCTGTGAATCTCGTAAAGCTTCCGGTAATCGTCCACGTTGTCGCCGATGTAATTCAATCCCGCCTTCGCCCACGGACTGCCCGGAGCCTTCCACCGCGTGCCGCCTTTGGTGCCCCACCAATCCTTCACGAAATCCTTGTCCTCCTGCTGAGTGTTCACATAGACGCCCCAGTATTCGCCATTGATGACGAGCTTGACGAAATTCGCCTTGGGCGCGGCGGTGTATTCGCGGGCGATCTGATAGTACAGTACCGCCTTCAGCATCGTCGCATCACCATTGGAATTGAGCAGATTAAACGTGCGATACCCGGCGAAGTCCTGTCCCTTCACCACGAAATCAAGCTTGAGATTGAGTGAGCGTTTCCGCCCTTCGGCAACGAACAGAAAAGACGACGCGCCCCGGCAATGCACTCCGATATTGTCGAAAGCCTGTCCGTCCACGGTGAGTTTCGCCGGAACATCGATGTCGGTGAAACGGAACTCCGTAAGGGCCTGTTCCCAGTCCGCATCCTCGAATTCCAGGAAGAACGTTCGCACTGTGTCGACATCAAACGCCGGAAGATCGAGATAAGTCGGAACGTCCGCGACGTTGGTCTTCGGCCCGGGTCCGGTCGGTTCTCCGCCGGGTCGCGGAACCGGCCGTCCCGAGGCGGGTTTGGCGGCGGCTTCTTCCGCCAGCGTCTTGCGGGCGGTCGCCCGCTCGGTGGCGTCGAGCATGCCGTTGCCATCCTTGTCGAACCGGTCCTGGACGTTGTCCTCCTTCGAGAGATTGGCAGCCCACGGCGGAGCGGTCCGGGGTTGCGCCATTGTACTCGTAGCCAGACCAGCCACGATCAGGAAAAAGCCGAAATGAAGAGCCTGACGCGGAACGGAAATGGAAACTGGGTTTTGCCGGGAGGTCATGAAGCGCGAGCTTCGTCTTCACGCTTTTGTAGTCAAGCCACTTCTTGACCCGCCCGCACTGGATGGAAAGTTTGGTGTGAGGGTTACATCAAACCACCGCCACGTGGTTTTCCAAGACCCCGATCCCGCTAATCTCGATCCGGATCTTGTCGTCGGCTTGCAGCGTGAAATCATCGCCCGGCACCAGGCCGGTGCCGGTCAGAAGCACGGCGCCGTTGGGAAACGTTTGCGAGCGGAACAACCAGTTTGCGAGCTCGGAAAGTTTGCGTTTCATCTGGCTGACCGAGGTGTCGCCACTGAACACTTCTTTGCCGTCGCGCACGATGTTGAGCTTGATGCTCCACGCGCGCGCTTCCACTTCTGATGCGCCCACGGTGATCCACGGACCCAGCGCGCACGCGCGGTCGTACACTTTTGCCTGCGGCAGATACAACAGGTTCTCTCCTTCGATGTCGCGGGAACTCATGTCGTTGCCGATAGTGTAGCCCACAATCTTTCCTTTGGAATTGATCACCAACGCGAGTTCGGGTTCGGGCACGTTCCATTTCGCGTCTTTCCGAATCCCGACGGCTTCGCCACTGGCAACCACTTTCTCGGGAAGGGATTTGAAGAACAGTTCCGGGCGGTCGGCTTCGTAAACAAGGTTGTAGGCCTGCGCGCTGAAATCGGATTCATCCATGCGAGCCGTTTTGCTGCGGAGATACGTAACCCCGGCCGCCCACACCTCCTGCCGTTCGATCGGCGCGAGCAGGCGGACGTTGGCCAGCGGAGCCGCCATCAACGTCTGGTTGGAAAGCTCCTTGAGCCGTGCCGTCAGGTTTTCGCTTTCGAGCAGCGACGTCAGACGACCATGTTCACCGGAGCCGATGTCGGCCACCGTCCGGTCATCATGGATGAGGCCGAGACGAAGTTCGTTATAGGAATTGAGATAGCGGCAAAGTTTCATGATGCGTGGTGGAAACAGGATTAGGGATCTTCCCGCAAAGAAGCAAGCACCGGAGATATCGTCCCGATCAATGATTCTGCCTGAAGCCGCCTATCGGGCGCCGCGCGTTTTTGTCAGGCGTCGGTAGATTTTGTCCGAGCTGCAGGCGTAGAGATATTGATTGCCCTCGCCGGCGAACGCGATACTGACGGTGTTCTTGTCCTGCGGCCTGAAGAGAAGTCCGCTGATCCGCCCGAGCTCGTCGAAGATCTGAATGCCCGCGTGCGACGTCACGTAGTAGCGCCCCTCCTCGTCAACGGTTGAACCGTCGCCGCCGGAGTCATCGCGGCCCACCGGGAGGCGCAACGTCATGAAGCGGTCACCTCCGTCCAGCGAGCCGTCTTCCAGAATTCGGTAGGCCCAGACATGGCCGCCCCGATATTCCGACACCGCGAGCGTGCCGCCGTCCGGCGTCAGCGTGATGCCGTTCGGCGCCGTGATACCGGTGGCCACCGTGCGTGCAGTCCCGCCGGTGACCAGGACGACTTCGCCCTTGCCAGTCACGGTGACGTACACGTTTCCCTTCCGGTCGACGATCAGGTCATTCGGTTCAATATTCTCTGCGAGGATCTCGACCGCGTCCGTTTTGGGGTTGATCTCGACGATCTGTTTCTTGTTGTTCTGAACGCACGCGATGAAACGCCCGTCCGGGGCGATCTTCATTCCGCTGATTCCGGGGACCGCTTTTGAGACCGCCGAAACGGTGCCGTCCGGGGCGATTCTGGTGATGCCGGTCCCGCTGCCGAGATCGCAGAAATAGAAATTGCCCTCCGCATCGCTGCACGCGGCGTCGGTGAACTTGAATCCCTCGGCGACCAATTCCCAGCCGGGGTCGGGAGATGGCAGGATTTTGGAAAGCGCCTCGTCACCCTTGAGGTTTTGCGCCGCGGCAGGGAGCGCGAATGCCAGAACAGCACCAATCAAAATCCGACCAAAGAATCTGGAATACATGTCGCGAAATTGAAGCAATGATTGGATTTGAGCAATGGCGGATCCGCTCCGACGGTGGAGCCTTGTTTATTTCCCGGTGTATTTCAGCCGGTAGATCTTGTTGCCGGTGTCGTCGCTGAACAGGATCGAGCCGTCGGGCGCCTGGGTGCAGTCGGTGGGCCGCCCGAGCACGGTGTCGGTCGCGGCGTTGAAGAAATTCACCATCTTCAGTTCGCCGTACGGATGGCCGTTCTCGAAGAGGATTCGCGAGAGGCAGTAACCGACTTTCTGCGTCGAGTTCCATCCACCTTTCTGGGCGACAAACGCGTCGCCGCGCGCACCGGGAATCTTGTCGCCGGTGTAGAAGGTGAGCGAGTTGGCCGAGCAATGGGCGGGCAACAGCCATTCGGGGATGGTGGCCATGCTCGCGTATTCAATGAGTTTCGGGTTGTCGAGGAAGTTCAGATTGGGCTGGTTTTTGCCGACGATCCAGGGGTGTCCGTAGAAGCCCCCTTCGGTGTAATGATTGAGTTCGGCGGGCGGATTGTGGTCGGTGATCGGCTGCCCGAAGGGGGATTTGATCTCGAGCTTGGTGGCGATCATATCGATGTCGTGATCGACCCCCCAGATCTCATCGGTGCCCGGTCGCACGACGAGTTTCTCCGAGTTGCGCAGGCCGGACGCGAACAGTTTCTTGTCCGAGCCATCGAGCGCAAAGCTCCAGATTTTCTTGCGCTCGGAAGCGTCGATCGGCTCGTCGGTGGCGTTGGTCTGGTCGCCGACGTGGGTGTAGATCCGGCCATTGTGAATCAGCAGCGCCCGCCACATGTGGCCGCCCCGCTCGCCGGTCGGCAGTTTGTCCTCCCCCAGCACCAGCACCTCTTCATCGGTCTTTCCGTCGCCATTCGTGTCGCGCGCTTTGGAGATGGAATTGAGCTGGGCGAACCACAGCCAGCCGTCGTGCCATTGAATCCCCTGTAGAATCGTCTTGGGATCCTTGCCTTCGACGAAGGGTGTCAGCTTTTCATACGAGCCGTCTCCGTCGGCGTCCGTGCAGGCGAGGATCTTGCCCTCTTTGGGAACGCTGACGAACAGGGTGCCATTCGGTCCGGTCGCGAGGAACCGGGGGGCGGTGATGGAGTCCGCGGCGACTGACAGCGAATAGCCGTCCCGCACCCAAACACCGTCAGGCACCGTGGCGGCGTCGATGGAAAGGCATCCGAGAAGTGAACCGGCGATGAGAGCCGAAGAGAATTGGAACGGGGGGCGGTATTTTTTCATGACGGGAGCGGAGGTTGGTTGAAAAAGGATGGGCGCAGAATGCGCCTGTGACGGTCGCGAGGCAAAGCCAAATCTTTTCTAATGGTGGGCGGCGGGGTGCCTCAGCGAAGAAGACCCCGAGGAGGTTGGATGGTTGCGTTTGAAAGGGAGAGTCAACCGGATGCGCCGGAAGCCGGAAGGTGGGGTGACGGGAAGCCGACCTTCGGCCTCCGAACGAGCCTGCGATGTCTCGGGGAAACCTCTGATTCCTGTTCCGTCCTGCGTGGAGGAAGGCGGCGAACCGCCGAAGGGCGTCGGGCACGGGCGAGAGAAGGCCGGAGAATTGAGCCCGCCCCCTTGCGCTCAAAGTTCGTTCGGAGAACTCACTCCACCTTGCCCCTCACTTTCAAACACGCAGAAATACGGATCGAAGATTGACCGGTCCGGTCATTTGCGGTTCATCTCACCATCGCACCAAGGAAGAGTTCTCCGGTGGAGGTTGGAGAGGGAATGCGAGGAAACACAACAAATCCGAAACCCATGAACATTTACACTGTCCGGGTTTCCCATAAGCCGTTTCTGTGGGGAAACCTATTCACGCTCACCATCACTCTCCTGGCGTTTGCGATCCTGACGACGACGCTCCTTCCGGTGCCGCCTCGGGGAATCTCTCGCAGCCAGCGGCGCTGCCGCTCCAGTTCCTGGACATTGATCTGGTGTCGAGCAACAAGGTCGCCTTCCTCTTCAACACCGAGGCGGGCACGACCTACCAGCTGCAGTACAAGAACGATCTCAACACGACCAACTGGTCCGCCGGCCCGAACATCGGCGCCGTCCAGGGGCTGACGGCCTACATCCACACCGCCGCCGGGGCGCTTCCCGATGCGCGGTATTACCGGTTGAAAAAAGTTCAGTAGGCACGACTCTTCATCATGAACCGTAAAACCAAACCTATCGGGGCGCTCGTCGGCATTTCATTACTGACGGGTGCCCTGAGCTGCGAAGCGCAGGGAACCATCCGTTACGTCAACCATTTCGACCAGGGATTTGGACAGGCTGACCGGGGCTATGACTGGGATGTCGACGGGAACGGGACTACCGACTTCGGCCTGTTCGGTGGTGGCGCACAGTTTGCCATCTATCCGCTGGAGGGGAACTCGGTGCTCGCGCTTCCCATCCGGCCGCCCGATTTCGGCTCGAACGTGGTGCCGCTCGGCCCACGCTCTGAAATCGGCGATTTCGACTACTCCCCGCTGCAATGGGTGACCACCACCTACTACGACCAATCCCCGATCGGCGTGAGTTTCAACACCTGTTACGATACCGGGTGCAACGGGCTGTTCGTGAACGTGAAGGCCTACTTCGGTTTGCAGTTTCTCGCGGACGGGGAGGCGCACTTCGGCTGGGCTTTCATGGAAAACGGCGTGGGCACTGGCGGACTGATCTACGACTACGCCTACGAGACCGTCGCCGGCAAACCCGCCGAAGCGCTGCCCGCCTGGCCGCGGGGTGTGAGGTGGCCGGAGGATGCGAGCGCGAGCGAGCCTGAAATCGTGCTGGCGCGGGGGCTGCAACCGTAGGGCACTCACTTGTGACTGCGCGGTAATGCGGAGTGGGGGCGGCATGGGGGAACACATGGCGGTGCGGAGCGAAGAGTTGGACGGCGTTTGGCAGATCGGAAGAGAGGCATTCTGTCAAGATTTGCACCCTGATCCCATTTTCTTGACCCCATTTTCTGGTGACGGGTGCGAAAATTTGGTGGAGAACTCGGTGTCTATATGTGAGCGCTGGAGCATATAGTTTTTCGCGATCTGAGAGATATATATGCGAATTTTAAATGCGCCCGCGGTACGATTTCCGGGCGTTCCCAAGAGATTTTGAACTCAACGGCTCCGCGGAGAAGCAGGCTCGGGAGCCGCCCGTGACGGACAGAAAACCGGGTGGCGGTCCGTTGAATTCATGACGAGTCTTCCAAACCGATCCATGATGTGGACTCGGCGATTTGGCAGGTAAAGTTTCGGCCAGCGGCCCCAGAAAGTCGCTGCAATCCACTAAAACTGCCGCATCCGCAGGTTCTTGAACTGCACTTTCATCGGTGGGCCGGTGTGGATCTGCAGGCCGAGAAGGCCGAAAAGGGCGCGGCGTGGATCGTGGTCGCGGACCTCGCTCATCACCACGTCGTTGATGCGCAGCAGGATCAGATTGCCGCGCACGATGACGTGGTAATCGTTCCAATCGTTGTCGCGCACGACCTTGAGCAGTTCCGCAGGGTCGCCGACCGAGCCAGCGTCCTTCCCTTCGCCGGACTCGGTGAAAAGGACTTTCCGGCCACGTTCGGCGAGTTTTTCGCGGCCCAGATATTCCATGACCACACCCGTCCAGACATGGTCCGCAGAGAAGTCGGCCTGCGGGCCGACGAGCATTTCGGCTTTGCTGCCGGGCTCGCGTTCTTTGCTGTGAAAGTAAATTCCGGAGTTCCCGCCTTCGAGTTTGTAAGAAAGTTTGAGGTCAAAGTCCGCCGGCTCACCGCCCGTCCAAATGAGGAAGTTGTTCTCCGCGATGCCGCCCTCCGGGGTGATGCCGGTGATGCAGCCGTCTTGTACCGACCAATATTTCTCGTCACCGCGCCAGCCGGTCAGATCCTTGCCGTTGAAGATGGAGACAAAGCCCTCTTCCAAATCCACCTTGGGCTGTGGGACGGGCGTGGGGTCGGCGGGCAGATCGCCGAGCGCGAACTGCACGCCGTCCTGCAGATGCCGAAGAAACGCAGGGTCACTAAAGGCGTTTTTGTTGTGGCCCAGCGCGGTGTAAAAGCTGCGGCCCGCGCCAAAATCCTGAATCCACGCGAGCGCATTATCCTTATCCGAGCGCTGGCCTTTGTCGGTCGTCTCGCGGAGGTCGAGTCCGAAGAGCACGCGCACTTTTTCGCGCGAGAAGGATGAATCGAATTCATATATCTCGTCGCGCCACGGCAGTGGCAGTGTGGTATTTCCAGCCCATGCGGCATTGAGCGGATGTGTCGGGCCTTCGACTCGAATGGTTACCGCGTCGAACTCCCACGGATGACTGCGAAGGCGTGCGCCGATGAGTTGGCGAAACTCGGTCTCGGTCTCGTTTGCCGCGTCGAACTCCCACGCAGTTGCGGAGTGAATGGCGACGAGGCCTTTTCCGCCTTTTACAAAATCCACGAGCGCGCGCATCCTCGGCTCCTCGACCTCCGGCGGGCCAAAGACATTGAGCATGGTGTTGTTCATCACCACGGCATCGTAATCGCGCAGCTTTTCCGGCGTGAAAATCCCGGCATCGAAACTCGCCGTGGTGCTGAACGCACCGGTCTTTTCGCCCATCAATTCGAGTGCCCGCGTGGCCCACGTGATGGCTTCATCGTGGTAGGTGCCCCGGGTGAAGTTGTAGATGAGTATGCGACGCGGCTGCGCGGGTTCGGCGCTGGCAGTGGCGGGAATGGTTTGCTGTAAATGCGCGACATCCGCTTCGCTCAGCTCAGGCATCGGGCGGGGTGCCTGGGCGGAGGCGATGAGCGTGGCACCGAGGAGCCCGAAAATGGCGGCGGAGAATGGTCCGACGTGTCGTTGGCGATGATTTTTCATGATTAAAGTGGCGTAAGGAAACTCGGGGCGTGCCGTGAGACCAGTGGTCCCGATCCGCCCGTGTGGGTTTAAGGTGAAGTGGCGGTCCAGGTGCCGGGTTGCTTCGCGGCTATGGCTTTGCTAAAGTATCCACCCATTGTGCGACGGGCGTTTCAACAACGTATTCGCCTCGTCATTGTCGATGAAGCGCAAAGCCTGCGGGTCCCACTTGAGCTTGGTCTGCAAGCGCGCGGCGATATCCGCAATCATGCCAAGATACGACGCGGTGAGCGTGGAATCCACATCCGAGACCGGTTCTTTTCGCGAGCGCACGCACTCAATGAAGTTGCCCTGATGATGCCCGGAATCGTAGAGCGGGCTGTCCTCGGGCTTGAGTTCGATTTTCAGATTGGAATTCGGCGCGCCCTCGATGCCCGGCCGGTCGGCGTGGACCCATCCCGTTTCGCCATAGAAGCGGCAGCCGGTTTTCATCTGATACTGGTCTTTAAAGATCAGCTTCACCCCGTTCGCATAGGTAAAGAGCGCGTCCCATTGATTGACATTGTCAGTAAAGCCTTCGTTGCGATAACTCGCCTTGCACTCCACCTCGAACGGCGTCGTGCCCAGCTCCGGCATTCCCCAGAGCGCGATGTCGAGATGATGCACGCCCCAGTTGACGATGAAGCCGTTGCAGTAGTCGTTGATGAGAAACCAATCGCCGTGCCGCGCGGGGTGATAGTCGCGCTTCGGAGCGGGACCTCGCCACATTTCCCAATCAAAGCCTGCCGGCACCGGCGGCACGGGCTGCACGTCGCGCGGGCCCTTGTAGCCGGCCGTGAACTGCGGTCCATCGGTCGAGACTTCGACGGTGTGGATTTTTCCCAGATAACCGTTTCGCGCGAGTTCGCAGGCCTGCCGGAAATGCGCCTGTGAGCGCTGCCAGGTGCCTGCCTGAAACACGCGCTTGCTGTCACGGACCGCCTTTTGAATTGCCAATCCCTGCTCCAGCGAAACGCCCATCGGCTTCTCGCAATACAGGTCCTTGCCCGCCTTCGCGGCGGCGATTGCCATGAAGGCATTCCAATGATCCGGCGCGGCAATCGAGACGGCATCAATGTCTTTCCGCGCCAGCAGCTCGCGGAAATCCGCCAGCATCGCGCAGCCCGCATCGCCATACTTTGCATCCACGAGTTGTTTCGCTTTTCCTCGTTTCTCCTCCGAGACATCGCAGACCGCCACGACCCGCACGCCTTCCAAATCGAGGAACTTCTGCATGTTGCTCGTCCCCATCCCGCCCACGCCGATGCAGCCGACGGTGATTTGGTTGCTGGGTGCGGTCTGGCCTTCCGCGCCGAGCAGTCGCGAGGGGATGATTTGCGGGAATGCCGCCCCACCTGCGAGCAGGGAGGTGGATTTGAGGAAATGACGACGGTTGAGTGACTGGGGCATGGATTTATTGGCTTTGGGTGGAATGGATCTTCTGGTTCCTGGCGGTCTGCACTGGAGCTGATGCCGCATCACGCGCGCTTCGCTCCGTTTTCAAAAACTCGATGAGATGCGCCGAGTGCGATGCCATTAGCGAGGCCGCGAGATCAGGCATCCGCTCTCCAGCGCGTCCACGATGGGTATGTGCTCCATCGCGATGGCCACCGGATCGAAGGTTTGGAGAAAGTCCAACGTCCAGCGGGTGCGGATTTGGAAGAAGAGCGAGTCCCACGTCTTGAGGAGCACGTTGTTTCCCGACCCCTCCACGATGGCTCGATGGAAGGTCTGATTGTGTTCCTGAAACGCCGCGAAATCTTTCCGTTTGGCGGACTCGATGGGGGCATTCGCCGCGCGACGGATGTCCACACAGCGCTCCATCAACAACGGAGCCGCCGCCCGCGCCGACGCAGGGCTGGAGCAACGACCCCAGCAGCCCGGCGGCGGCGATCAGGATGCGGACATTTGATTTCATCAGGTCGGTCGGTGAATGCCTGTTTATACGCGCCATTGTCGGACGCTGACAACCCTGAACATGTTCACGGTTGCGCCGTGCGGGCTCCCCTCCTCGCTGACGCGGTTGCTTCTCTCCGTCCGTATTACCGGGCTACCATTCAGCTCGCACTGCGGAACGGACTGTATAATGTCCCCGCCATGCCCGGCGATGTGACTCAACTGTTGAGTGCTATTGACTCCGGCGATTCCAAAGCAGCCGAGGAATTGCTGCCGTTGGTTTACGAGGAGTTGCGCAGACTGGCGGCGGCTCGCATGGCGAACGAACAACCCGGCCACACGCTGCAACCCACCGCGCTGGTGCATGAGGCGTGGTTGAGGCTCGGGGCCGATGCCCAGCCGCAGTGGCAGAGCCGGGCCCACTTCTTTGCCGCCGCCGCCGAGGCCATGCGCCGCATTCTGGTGGATCGTGCGCGAAGGCGGCTGGCCGCCAAGCGCGGCGGTGGAGGGGAACGGGTGGAGTTCGACGAAGTGGCCATTCCCTCGCCGATCGCGGACGACGATGGTCTGTTGCGCGTCAATGAAGCGCTTGAAAAGTTCGCCACGCTTGATCCCCGCAAGGCGGAGTTGGTGAAGCTGCGGTATTTCGTGGGGATGAACTTTGATGAAGCGGCCACCGCGTTGGACATCGCCATACCCACTGCCAAACAGTGGTGGGCCTACGCCCGGGCCTGGCTTTCGGTGGAGCTCAAGGGCGCGGACAAACTTTCCTGAACTCCACCCATACTTTTTCCTGACGGTTTGCGCATGTAGAAGTGTATGGACTCGAACCAACCGCCCCACCCGGACGCCCGGCCCCGCGAACAAGCACTGTTTGCCGCCGCGTTGGAGCGTTCCGTAACTGAACGCGCCACCTTCCTCGACGGTGCCTGCCTGGGAGATACCGCCCTGCGCGCCCGACTCGAAGCCTTACTCGCCGCGCATGAGCAGCCGGAAACGGTGCTCGCCACGCAGACCGAAACCGCCCGTCCCACGATCAAGCTTGATCTCGCCGATGCACCCGACGAAGCCGTGGGCCAGACGCTGGGGCGCTACAAATTGCTGGAGCGAGTCGGCGAAGGCGGGTGTGGGGTGGTGTACGTG
>JBDNGP010000082.1:0-6481 GCA_041689265.1 Verrucomicrobiota bacterium | reverse complement strand
TGGGATCGGTTCCTTTGGATGGTTTGCTCCTGCTCATGTTGTCCGTTTCATTTTGCGAACGCCAGGGGGAGGGACTGGTTCCGGTCGCCCTTCGGGCTCCCTCTACCAGTCCCTCCCCCTCATGCCTTGTAGTGTATTGATTCTTCCCTTTGAGGTCACGAACTCAGAAACGGCGGGTTTGATTTTCCTTAGTTTTGATTTACTCCCGCCAACTTAACGATCAAATCGTGCCCGCTGGAACTGTATTGTCAACGCAAAATTGTTTTACACAGACGGATGCGGGAGGACGCCCGGCGGCACGGTGTAAAAAAGCTAGGACAAACGCGGTCCGCTTCGCAAGATGCGGAACGTTGCCCGCAATGAAAAATCCCAGTCCAACTCTGCCAGTCTCCAATCCCGCGCTGTTGCTCCACCCGCAGGACAACGTGCTCGTGCTCAAGCGCACCGTGAAACGCGACGTCGACCTGGACTCCGGCGGTTCCGGAATCCGGACGCGCGCCATCATTCCCGCCGGTCACAAAGTCGCGAACGCCCGGATTGAAAAAGGTCACCGCGTGACGAAGTACGGGCAGACCATCGGGTTCGCGAAGGAAACGATCGAGCCGGGTGATCACGTTCACACGCACAATGTCGAGCTGGGGAATTTCGGTCGCGATTACGATTTTTGTGCGGATGCGAAACCGGTGAACCTAGTTCCCGCAGACGGGCAACCGACGTTTCAAGGTTTCGGGCGACCCGGTGGCAAGGTCGGTACGCGGAATTACATCGCGGTGATTTCCAGCGTGAACTGTTCGGCGTCCGTTTCGAACTACGTTCGTGACCATTTCCGCACCGCAGATTTTCAGAAACAGTTTCCCAACGTCGACGGCGTGATCGCGTTCACGCACAAGAGCGGCTGCGCGAACGATCCGGGCGATCCCACCCGGCTGCTTCAGCGCGTGCTCGCCGGGATCGCGCGGCATCCGAACATCGGCGGCTATCTCATGATCGGCCTGGGCTGCGAAGTGAACCAGGTGCAGCGCATCGTTGAAAACGAGCATCTGGACCGGGTCCGCGAAAACGAGACGCCGCCGGTGACGATGAACATCCAGACCGTCGGCGGCATTCGCAAAACCATCGCCACCGCGGTGAAGGCCGTCGAAGAAATGCTGCCGCGCGTGAACGATGTGAAACGCACGCCGCAGCCGCTGTCAAAACTCACGCTCGCGATGAACTGCGGCGGCAGCGACGGCAACAGCGGCATCACGGCGAACCCGGCGCTCGGCTTCGCGTCCGACGAACTCGTGCGTCACGGCGCGGCGAGCGTGCTCGGGGAGACTCCGGAGATTTACGGTGCCGAACATTTGCTCACGCGTCGCGCGGTCAGCCGAGAGGTCGGCGAGAAGCTGGTCGGGCTGGTTCATTGGTGGGAGGACCACGCGAAGCTCCACGGTGTTTCGATCGACAACAATCCGTCGGTTGGCAACAAGGACGGCGGGCTCACGACCATTTACGAGAAAAGTCTGGGCGCGGTCGCGAAGGCCGGGCAGTCACCGCTGGCCGCCGTTTACGATTACGCAGAGGAGATCACGACGCCGGGCCTGGGCTTCATGGACACGCCGGGATTTGATCCGGTGAGCATGACGGGATTGATCGCGGGCGGCGCGACGGTCGGCGTCTTCACGACGGGGCGGGGGAGCGTCTACGGTTGCAAACCGAGTCCGTGCATCAAGGTCGCGACGAACACTGCTCTTTACGACTGGATGGAGGAGGACATGGACATCAACGCCGGCACGATTCTCGACGGAACGGAAACCGTGGAACAAGTCGGGCAACGCATCTTCGAAAAAATCGTCGCCGTAGCCGGTGGCGAGAAAACCAAGAGTGAACTTGCAGGCATCGGCGACGAGGAATTCGCGCCGTGGCTACAGGGTCCGGTGCTTTGAGAAACGATGAAGACTGAGAGCGAACACACCAGTTCTGCAATTCTAACGGGGTTGCTGGTCGTTGGATGTTTCGTTTTCGTCGACACCGCGTTTGCGCAAACCGGAACATTTCTTCCCGTGGAAAAAATTCACTCCGAGGTTCTCGACGAGGACCGGACAATTCGCGTCTGGTTGCCGCCTGCTTATGACGAGAATCCGGAGAAACGTTTTCCGGTGCTTTACCTGCACGACGGGCAGAACACTTTGAGTTCGGCCGGACCGCACGTTGCGTTTGGTTGGGGAAATTGGAAGGTCGACAAGTCTGTCGAGCGTTTGGTGAAGGAAGGTCGGACGGAAGAAATCATTCTCGTCGCCATCGACAACACGCGGAAGCGTTATCAGGAATATCGCGGGCGCGCGGCGAAATACGCCGAGGAGGAAGTCGAAGCGATGCGATGGAAACTTCCCGACATCGGTGACAACACGGCCTTCGAGAATTACGCGCGCTTTCTGATTGAAGAACTGAAGCCACACATCGACAGAACGCTGCGCACAAAAACCGGTCCGACCGACACCGGCATCGTGGGTTCCTCAATGGGCGGAATTGCGAGTCTCGTGCTGGCGTGGGATCACCCGGACGTGTTCGGCAAGGCGGCCTCCATTTCCGGCGCGTATCAGGTGGAGAAAGGGATCTTCATCGCCGATGATTTGAAAGCGTTCGCCGGTGATCCGAAACCGATTCGTGTCTATTTGGACAGTGGTGTGGCTTCCAGCGGTGGTGACGACGGACGGGCCGAAACGGACGCCGTCGCGAAGGAGCTGCGACGCATCGGATGGACTGATGGCGAAAACCTGTTGCGTTACGTCGACGAACCTCCGTTGACCGCTGAACTGCTCGGGCCGTTTAGCCTGCCTGCCGACAAGTTCAAGGAAGCGCAGGTGAGCCAGCACAACGAATTGTATTGGAGGCTGCGCGTGTGGCGCGCACTGGAGTTTTTGTTTCCGGTCGAACCCGGAAGGTAATCTCCGGTTCAGCACGGGAAATTCACCGGTCGGGATTCCCGGGTCCGATTCCGAAACGCGGCAATTGGCCGCGCCGGTCCTTGTCTGATGAATCGACAACGCCGAATTCTTTCGGTAAACCCACCCGATGCGACTTGGTCGACCACCAGATTGTGAGCGCGGATTCGCTCAGCGCCGGTTCGGATTCCTCCACGTGATTGCGGTTATCGGACTGGTAACCGCGTGCTGGTTTGTATGGAATCGATCGCGGACGAGCCCGTTTGAAATTGCGGAAAACTCCCCGTCGTCACCTGCGTTTACCCAGGACACTCCCGCCGAACTTCCCCGTGTTCAGCCCATCGTCACGAACCCTCCGCCGGCGGTCGTGCCGACAAACATCGTCGCGTCGCCGCTTCCCGTCGCTCCCAACAACACGGTGCCGTTGGTTGAAACGAACGTCCTCGTGGTGCCGGTAATACTGAGCACGAATACGGACGGTTCGGTGACCCTGCCTGGCTGGATTGAGGAGCCGCCGGATGAAGCGCTTTATGCAAGTCATGCTGCACGTGACGTCCTCGAGGCCCAGGTCGGCCTGGCGAATCACGGGATTTCGCCCGGGCCGATCGACGGCGTGATGGGATCGCAGACGCGGCTGGCGATCCGGGCATTTCAGGAGCAGCTGGGCATTCCGATCACCGGTGAGCTGGACGCTTACACGCGTCGCGCGTTGTGGGTCCGGCAGAATCCGATCACGACTTACTTGGTCACCACCAACGATCTGGCCCGACTGATGACGGTGCCTGATACGTGGCTGGAGAAATCGGAGCAGGCGCGGCTGGATTACGAATCGGTGCTGGAGCTGGTCGCCGAACGGGGCTGGGCTTATGAGAGTTTTATCAGAAGCCGGAATCCGGAGATCGACTGGTTGAATGTGAAAGCGGGGACGAAGGCCGAGATCCCCAATGTCCGGCTGCCGAAATTCAATGCCACGGCCGCCTACGCGAAGATTCATCTGGGCGGGCGGAATCTTCAGGTCTACGACGCGAACAGGCGGATCATGATCCACTTTCCATGCAGCATCGCCCAACGGGTGGACAAGCGTCCCTTGGGTGAACTTCACGTGGCGGTGATTGTGCGCGAGCCGAACTACACGTTCAACCCGGAGATCTTTACCGAGTCCGAAGAAGGCCGGTTGCTGGGAAGGAAGCTGACCGTGCCGCCTGGCCCCAACAATCCGGTCGGCGTGGTGTGGGTCGGGCTGGACCGGGAGGGCTACGGAATTCACGGAACGCCCCAGCCTGAACTGGTCGGCCGGACGGAATCGCACGGTTGTTTCCGGCTGGCGAACTGGAACGCCAGAATCCTCGCGGAGATCGCCTGGCCGGGCATGCCGGTTTACATCGAGAACTGACCGTGTCAGTCCTGACTCCGTGAGCGCCAAATACTCCTTCCGCCTGTCCAGCGAAATCAGGACGCATCCGCTGCCCGGAAAGACACTGATTGGTCAGCATCCGCTCGAATCCTCGGAGGACGTCATCGTGAAATTGCTGGCGCTGGTGATCTTCAGCCGCGACCGGTTGCAGCTTGAACCGCGCTATCATGACGACAACATCCCCTTCGTGCCGAGTCTCCTGCAGCTGGACTACCAGATGAGACCGGCGCTCTGGGTGGAGTGCGGCGACTGCCCGGTCGCCAAGATCGGCAAGCTGGCGGTGAAGGCCCACGAAGCCGAGATTTGGATCGTGTTGAAATCGGTCCGGGCGGTCGAGGAACTGACTCATGAAATGGCGAAGCACGGCCTGCGACGGAACCGGTATCATCTGCTTGGATTTGAAGAAGGGTTGATCGAGGAGATGAACTCGCTGCTGACGCCGAGCAACAGGCTGTCGCTGTTCCACCTGAATCTCCGCGAGCCGAACATCCAGTTTGAATTTAACGAACTCTGGTTCGATACGCCGTTGAACACGGTGGAGTTTTAGTCGGCCCAGAGTGGGAAATTATGGCCCGACGGAGTAGTAGAAACGCGTCGGAAACTGGAAGGCGTTCGGATCGGTGAAATTGAAAACCCCGCCCGCATCGGCGGTGGAGGTGCCGATCAAGGTCCACTGGTTCGTCGGCACAACGGGTGACGTGTAGAGCGAATAGGTGACGTTGTTGGTGCCCAGCCCACGGAACTCGAATTGACCGGAGGAATTGAGTTTGATGCCCGTCAACCGCACCCCTCCGTCATCGCGCACGATCGCCAGATCATTGCCGGAACCCTCGGCATAACGGATTCGAAAAAGTTGCAGATTGGCGTCGAACAACGCGCCTTCGGGCTTTCCCGAGAACGTCCCGATGATCGCGTCCGTACTGTCGTTCGTGATCACGATGAGTTTGGTGCCGATGGGAATCGCCGACGGCGCGCTGAACTGAAAAATGGCGTTGGTGATGCCGACCGTGCCCGCGAGCTGATCGTAGCCCGTGCCAGGAGTCGTACCGGAGGCATCCAGAGCAACCACCACCGCACTGGCAAGTCCGAGCCGGCGGTGAAGGTGATCTTGCCAGGACCGTTCGTCCCCGGACTGATCTTGCCGCCGAGAAACGAGCTGCCGCCAAAACTGCCGCTGCCTTCGAGCGTGCCGCCGGTGAAACCGAAGGAATTCTGGGCCTCAAGGCGGCCGCCGGTGAGACGGAGGGTGCCGGCCGTGTTTGTATAACCGGCGGGCAGGCGAAGTGTTCCCGTCGCGCTTTGGATGACGCCGGTGGTGGTGTTCGTCACTGCGATGTTGCTGATCTGGGCGACGCCTGCACCCGAGCTTTTGCGGAGGGTGCCGGGGTTGGCCCACTGGGGCGTGGGCCCGCCGATGCCCTGGCTCAGGTTGAAGTCGCCCTAGATGTCCCAGAGGCCGGCGTTGGTGATCACCGTCGTGGGCGTCGCGCCGGTGTAGAGGATGCCGCCCTGATGGCGGACGGTGCCCTGGTTCACGAGCTTGGGCCGGTAGAGGTTCTTGGCCGCCGCGCCCGCGAAGTTCAGCGCCCCGCCGTTTTGCACGGTGAGCCTGCCTTCCATGCCGCCGCCCGACATGGCGATCACTCCCTGCGCGCCGACTGTTCCCGTCGAGGTGGCGATGGCAAGTGTCTGTTTGCCGCTGGCCGACCCAAGGTCAGGGCGGTGACAGTAGCGTTGGCGTCCAACGTCACGGTGTACGTGCCGGCCGTGGTGATGTTCGCGGTGTCCGCCGCACCGGGCACGGCGTGGGGCGACCAGTTGGCGGCGACGCTCCAGTTGCCGCCGAGCGTGTTGGTCCAAGTGAGTGTCGCGGCGGAAAGACGGGGGCCGTGAAAAACACCAGAAACAGGGCGGAAGTGATCCAACAACGACCGGATGCGAGTGCAAATGCTTTCATAATATTGGCAAGGAGCTGGCGTCCCGAGCAAGCAACAGCTTTCAGACCGGCGCGTTTTTGAATCAATGACCTCAGGAGGCGAATAATTACGCTACGGAGGAGGCGGTCATTGTTAGGTATGGTTTGTTTTTGGTGCGCCGGTTTTTGGTTTTCTTCCCGGCGCCGGTTTCGCTGGGCAAGTTTCTT
>JBDNGP010000081.1:0-24913 GCA_041689265.1 Verrucomicrobiota bacterium | reverse complement strand
AGAAGGTGAGAATCGCACAGCGGTTGCGGAAGGAAACGGTGCGTTCGATGGAATGGATCGCGAAACGGCTGCATCTGGGGAGCCGTAATTACGCCAATCACCTGATGTGGAAGGCGGGGCTGTAAAGTATGCAAGATTCTGTTTGGCTTCTTGTTCGTGTTACCAAGCGGGAGGTTATCTGTCATTGGCTGCCGCAGAGCGGACGGCCCGTCCGCGCTCTTGTGAAAACACCGTCAAGCGGTTCTTGAAAAGTTTTGTGACACGAAAACCAGGCTGGTGAAAAATTGCCAATGGTTACCGGGATTTCATGCAATTTCATGAAAGAACACGAACAATACTAATTGGGCTTCCCTGCCCGGCTCTACGGCAGGCAAGGATGCCTGCCGCCACTTCGCGATGAATCAGGTCTGGCGTGCGCCTCCGGTTCCGCGCTAGTTTACGGGTCCGATGCCGGATATTGTCCTCACCACGCTCAACGCGAAATACATCCACGCCGCCTTTGGATTGCGCTATCTCATGGCCAATCTTGGCGATCTCAAGTCGCGTGCCTGCATCGCCGAGTTCGACATCAACCAGCGCCCACTCGACATCGTCGAAGTGTTGCTTGCCCGCGAACCGAAGATTCTCGGATTCGGCATCTACATCTGGAACGTGGTGGAAACAGAGGTCGTCGTTGCCGCGATCCGGAAACTCCGACCGGACATCACGATCGTTCTCGGAGGCCCCGAAGTCAGCCATGAAACGGACGGGCAGCCGATCGTCGGGCTAGCGGATTACGTCATCACCGGTGAAGCGGATCTCAAGTTTGCCGAGGTCTGCGGGCAACTGCTTCGCGGAGCACCTCCAGCCCAGAAAATCATACACGCGCCGTTGCCGGAAATGACGCAACTCGCGCTGCCCTACGAATTTTACGGAGACGACGACATTGCCCACCGGATCATCTACGTCGAAGCCTCGCGCGGGTGTCCGTTCACGTGCGAATTCTGCCTCAGCTCGCTCGATGTTCCGGTGCGTTCGGTGGAGTTGGACACGTTCTTGAACGCGCTCCTGTCACTGCTTGGACGCGGCGTGAAACAGTTCAAGTTCGTCGACCGCACGTTCAACCTGAACCTGAACACCAGCCGGGCCATTCTGGAGTTCCTGCTCGCGCGGTATCAGCCCGGAATGTTTTTCCATTTTGAAATGGTGCCCGACCGGTTGCCGACCGGTCTGCGCGATCTGGTGAAACAGTTTCCGGCGGGGTCGCTCCAGTTCGAAGTCGGCATCCAAACGTTCAATGAGGACGTCGCCGGACTGATTAGTCGCCGACAAAAATACGACAAGCTGGCGGACAATTTCCACTTTCTCCGCAGCGAAACCGAGATTCACATCCACGCGGATTTGATTGTGGGATTGCCGGGCGAATCAATCAAAAGTTTTGGCGTGGGCTTTGACCGATTAATCGCGATGAACCCACAGGAAATCCAGGTGGGCATTCTGAAGCGGCTTCGGGGTACGCCCATCGTCCGGCACGACCGCGAATGGGAGATGATCTACGCCGCGCAACCGCCGTACGAAATCCTGCGCACGAAGCTGATCTCTTTCGCCGACATGCAGAGGATGCGCCGTTTCGCGCGTTATTGGGACCTCGTGGGCAACAGCGGAAACTTTCTGGATACCGCGCCGTTGCTCTGGCGCAAAGTTGGATCGCCGTTCGTTGGATTCATGAAATGGAGCGACTGGCTGTTCGCGAAGACGCAACGCACACACGGGGTCGCCTTGATCAAGCTGATGAAGCTGTTGCTGGAATTTCTCGTGGACGAAGCCGGAGTGTCCGAACCCGACGCCACTTCCGCCCTGTTGAGTGACTATCGCCGGACCGGCCACGGCGACACGCCGAACTTCCTTTCACCTGCAATTCAGGAAAACGAAACCGCGCAACCCATCCGCCGCAATACCGCCAAACGACAACAACGCCACCTGCTGACTTAGGCCGCTCCATGCAGACATAGTTGAACAGAAACGCGCGACGAGGCACGAAGGGGTCCGGGGAGTTCAACCGAAAGCCATCCAGTCAGATGAAATGAAAGGTGAGGTGCCCCGAACTCCGGATCAACAGTCGGACGCCACGTGCTTCTTTGCTTCCTTTGCTGATTCTGTCCTCCCATCTCGATTGTTCCGTTAACAGGCTCAATCTTTTGCTGCCGCATACCGCCCAACAGATTTGGGTTTCAATCCAATTGAAAATTCGCTTGAATGGCGGCTCACACTGAACATCCGATTACGCCCTGCCGCCAGATCTCCGATCAAAGGACCATCTTCGTTTACCCACATGAATCTCACATTTCGCCATCTTGCGTTGCTGACCCTGGTCAGCTGTCCTGCCATCGAAACCCCGGCGTACGCACAAGCTGCCCCAAACGAGAACAAAGCCACCCCCATCGAACGCATTACGGCACCGGACGGTTTCAAAGTGGAATTGCTCTATTCAGTGCCCAGCGAGACGCAGGGTTCGTGGGTAAATCTGTGCACGGACGGCAAAGGGCGCATCATCGCATCCGATCAGTTTGGTGGGTTGTACCGCTTTCCTGCACCGAAACCGGGCGAGCCTCTAGACCCCTCGGCAATCGAGAAAATGCCTGCGGAGATTCAGGCGGCAAACGGTTTGTTGTGGGCTTTTGATTCGTTGTACGTGGCGGTGAATTCCTATGACAACAAGATGGAGGACGGCGTGTACCGAGTCACTGATTCCAACGGCGACGACAAATTGGACAAGGTTGAAAAGCTACGCGGCATGAACGCTAGCGGCGATCACGGGGTGCACGCATTGCTCCTCTCGCCTGATGGAGAAAGCATTTTTCTGATCAGCGGAAACAACGCCGACCTGACCGAGGTCGGCGCATCACGGGTTCCGATGCACTGGGGCGAAGATCATCTGTTGCCGCGCATGCCGGATGGACGCGGCCACAACCGGGATCGACTGGCCCCCGGCGGAATCATTTACAAGATGTCTCCTGACGGCAAAAAGTGGGAAGTTTATTCGTCAGGCTACCGAAACATCTTTGACGGTGGATTCAACGCGGACGGCGAACTGTTCACCTACGACGCCGACATGGAATACGATTTCAACACGCCTTGGTACCGACCCACGCGGATCAATCATGTGACGAGTGGCTCGATGTGGGGTTGGCGAAATGGTGACGGCAAGCGGCCTGAATTCTATCCGGACACACTGCCCGCAGCGATCAACATCGGACCGGGTTCTCCCACCGGCGTGACGTTTGGTTATGGCGCGAAGTTCCCGGCCAAGTATCAGAACGCGATGTTCATTCTGGATTGGAGCTGGGGAAAAGTTTACGCCGTTCAATTGAAACCCGAGGGCGCAAGCTACACCGGCAGCAACGAATTGTTCCTCTCCGGCATGCCGCTCCCCGTCACGGACGCGATCATTCGCCCCGAGGACGGCGCAATGTACTTCACCATCGGCGGTCGCAAGGTGCAGTCGGGTCTCTATCGGGTGACGTATGTGGGTGATGAATCAACCGCGCCCGCGATCAAGAAATCCAGTCCAACTCGCAAGGCGAAGCTGCGTCATCGGCTTGAAGAATTCCACGGTGGACCGAATCCCAAGGCGATCTCCGAAGCCTGGCGATACCTCGACGACGACGACCGTTTTGTTCGATGGGCGGCGCGGACGGCCGTTGAGCATCAACCCGTCAGTAAGTGGTCCGAAAAGGCGTTGACCGAACGAAACGAGGGCCTTCGGGTGGAAGCGTTATTGGCACTGGCGATTGTTACCGGCATCGATCCGTTCCACCGCACTGAATCGGATCCGCCGGTGAATGAGGCGATGAGGGAAGACCTCCTGAAATCGCTCGATGAAGTGAGCTGGAAAAAATTGAATGACGAACAACGATTCACGCTTGTACGCACCTATCAAATCGTGCTGAACCGCTTCGGCATGCCGGATCAGGCGGCCGTGAACAAGATCATCGCCCAACTTGATCCTCATTTCCCGGCGCCCTCGTTCGAGATGAACTGGTTGTTGTGCGATACGCTCGCATTTCTTCAAGCGACGTCGGTTCCTGCGAAGGCGCTGGCGTTGATCGCTGAAGCATCGACCCAGGAGGAAGAGATGCAGTTCGCGCGCGCGATTCGGTTCACCCGCGAAGGTTGGACCAAGGATCTGCGCGTCGCGTATTTCGACTGGTTCCTCAAGGCATCCAACTATCGCGGCGGAGCGAGCTTCACCAAGTTTATTGAGTTCATCCGCAACGATGCGGTGGCCAGCTACGAACTCGACAAGGCTGAAGTCGAAGAAGCGTTGGCCCGCGAGCCCGTCATGAAGAGTCCGCTCGAAGTGATGGCGGAAGCCATGGCAGGACGTTCCTACGTACGAGAATGGGAGCTCGAAGAACTGGCTGCGGCAGCCAAAGGCGCAATGCGAAAACGTGATTTCAAGAATGGCCAAAAAATGTTCGCCGCCGCGGGTTGCTTTGCCTGTCACCGATTTGACAACAAGGGTGGATCGACCGGCCCCGATCTGTCGGGTGCAGGGGGACGTTACTCGACGACGGATCTGCTCGATCAGATTGTCAATCCCAGCAAGGTCATCAACGAACAATTCGTGCCGATCGTCGTGACCATGACGGACGGCGACGCACACTCAGGCGTCGTGGTGAACCTGAACGGAAACGGCGTGACGTTGAACACTGATCTCTTCAATCCGAATCAACGCGTGACTCTCGATCGGACCAAAGTGGCCAGCATTGAACCGGCAACAATCTCGCCGATGCCCACTGGGTTGTTGAACCTGTTGACTCAGGAAGAAATCATGGATCTCGTCGCCTATATTCTTAGCGGCGGCGATAAGTCGAACGGAATGTTCTCAGGGAACTAGTTTCGGACCTGCGGTAGTTCGAGGATGATTGTTAAGCGAGGATTTGGCGAAAGGAGCGCGATCGAACCATTGGTGCTCCTTTCGCGATCGAATCCCTTTTCCGCAGCGCAAAACGACAACGACGCCACCTGCTGACTTGGCTCGCCCATGCACTTGAAATTGAACCGCGCGAAGGTTTCAAATAATTACCGCGTGGTTGCGCCGATGACCATCCCTTTAGATGAGCCGAATTGTGGCCCAACACAACCGCCGGACCGCCAATCCGAAGCACTGTTTCCATTCGCTTTCATTGCTGCCCTCTGTCATCTTGTGTGCATAGTTGGATTTGCCCGATCCTGATCATGAACGAACAACCACCAACGCTCCCGGACAGTAACGACAAACTCTTCGTGGTCCTCTGCCATTTGTCCGTGTTTCTGAGTGTCCCGCTGATCCTGCCGCTGATTGTTTACCTCGTGAAGAAAGACGAGTCTGAGTTCGTGGCGTTTCATGCGAAGGAATCACTGAACTTCCACCTGTCCATTCTGATCTACAGTATCGGCTGCGCCATTCTGGTTCTGGTGGTGATCGGCGCGTTTCTTCTGATGGCCCTCGGCGTTGCAGTCGTGGTTCTGGCCATCATCGCAGCGATCAAATCGGCCACCGGCGAACACTACCGCTACCCGCTCACGATCCGGTTCATTCAATGAACGGTGGCGGCCATTCCGGCCGCAGCGACTCTTCCAGCCTGTCGGCTAATTTTTCATTCAGCCCGTCATTCCTCCGACGCGTGGGACCGCGTTCCCAATTCGCGTTCATTCGTGAAATTCGCGTAAACCTCGGGTTCTGAGTTCGACGCACATCCGCAAAACCGTGGATGAATAAGGAAAGCAGGAACATTGGAAACCGATTGTGGATTCACCGAACACTCCCCCTCTCCGCGCCCTCAGCGCCCTCAGCGCCTCCGTGGTGAGAAGAGACTTCCAGAACCAGGCTCGCCAAATACCGCAGAGGCGCTGCGAACCTACGCCCGGACTGTGGCATCCGGTTTGCGCACCGTGAAGTCCGCGCGATCAGTGGCCACGTGATAATCCGGATCTTCCAGAATGTTCACTTCGACCAGGTCGCCGGCCTTGTCCAGCAACAGACGACAGTCCTTGCTGAGATGCCGCAGGTGCAGCTTGGTGCCCGCCTTCAGGTAACGTTCTGCCAAAGCATTGATCGCCTCGATGCCGGAGTGATCGACCACGCGTGAGTTCGCGAAATCAATGATCACATCCTCCGGATCGGCAGCCGGATTGAACTTGTCCGCGAAGTTGCGGACCGACGCGAAGAACAGCGTTCCGTAAAGCAGATACATCTTGGTGCCATGGGTGTTTGTCGTTTCAATGATGCGAATGTGGCGCGCACTTTTCCACGCATAAACTAGCGCAGAAACGATCACCCCCGACATTACCGCCACCGCCAGATCGGTGAACACTGTCACGACCGACACGAGCAAGATGACGAACGCGTCCTCCTTTGGTACACGGCGCATTACGCGGAACGACGCCCATTCGAACGTGCCCAGCACGACCATCATCATCACTCCCGTCAATGCGGCGAGCGGAATCATTTCAATGTAGCTCGACGCGAACAGGATGAAGCACAGTAGAAACAATGCCGCCGAGATGCCTGACAGCCGGCCGCGACCGCCGGACCGGATGTTGATCATGCTCTGGCCGATCATGGCGCAACCGCCCATGCCGCCGAAAAAACCGGTGAGGACATTGGCCGCGCCCTGGCCGATGCATTCGCGATTTCCCTGACCGCGTGTTTCCGTCAATTCATCGATCAGCGAAAGGGTCATCAGTGATTCGATCAGACCGACCGCCGCCATGATCACCGAGTATTTCCAGATGATGCTGAGCGTTTCCAAATTGAGCGGCACGGTGAACCATGCGAAGGACGGAAACGATCCGCCGACCGGCGCGAGATCACCGACACTTCGCAATTTGAGATCAAAGAAATGATGCAGCGCGATGCCGATTCCGGTCACCGCCAGAATCGCCACCAACGATGCGGGAATGGCGGTGGTGAATTTCGGAAGAAAATGAGTGATTGCCATCGTGAGCAGCACCAGGCCGATCATGAGAAAGAGGGGCGTGCCGGTGAGCCAGGCCGCTCCGGACGCGGTCGGGTCCACGGTGAACTGCGGAATCTGCGCGAGGAAGATGACGATGGCCAGTCCGTTCACAAAACCAAGCATGACGGGATGCGGAACGAGACGGATAAATTTTCCCATCCGAAGCAGGCCCACGCCCACCTGGATCAATCCCATCAGGACCACCGTGGGAAACAGGTACTGCACACCGTGAGTCGCGACGAGCGAGACGATCACAACGGCAAGTGCGCCAGTCGCGCCCGAAATCATTCCGGGACGTCCGCCGATCGCGGCCGTGACAAGTCCAATAATGAACGCGGCGTAAAGGCCGACGAGCGGATCGACGCCCGCGACAAACGAGAACGCAACCGCTTCCGGCACCAGTGCCAGCGCCACGGTGAGGCCGGAAAGGAGATCGTCCTTCGCACGGAACCGCTTTCCGTACTTTCGATAAATTAGAGCAAACATGGGTGTTTCAAACGAATGCCCGGCCAGTAAATCGACCGGTTTCCCCGTGAAAAGGGCGGCGGACCTTGGGGGAGACCTCTGATCAGTGCAACCGTTTTTTGGGGCGCTTGATTCAAGTTTGTCAGGCGAGAACACGGAAAGTGAATCGAAGACGGACGCCAACCCACTTCTCGCCGCCGTCAAACTTGCGGACGAGCCGTCCGCGCTCCGGCATTCCACGCGAAAAGTAATACCGCGACGAACAATCGTCCGTCGCGGTGCAAATCAGAAACAGGTCGAGCCGGAGCGTTATTTGTTCTGCGAGGCCTTCTGCTGGTCAAACCACGCGTAGAGATCGCCGGACTGATACGCAGCCTGCCAGGAGAAATGCCCGATGTGCTCGAGGCTCGTGAACCAGACTTTCGTGCCGCCGGCAGCCTTGATCGCCTCCACCATTTCGACCGACGCGCTGAACGGCACCGCCTTATCCTCCGTTCCGTGCCACGCCCAGACCGGCAGCTTCACGAGATTCGCCGCCGCGCCGGGATCGCCTTTGCCACAAATCGGGGCCGCCGCCGCGAACATCTCCGGATGATCGGAGGCCAGCCGCCACGTCCCGAACCCACCCATGCTCAGGCCGGTGAGATAGATGCGGTCCTCATCAATGTTGTAGGTTTTCTTGATGTGCTCGAGGAGTTCCAGAAGGCGTTTCTGCTGATCGTCCTTGGACCAGAAGGATTCCTTCGGGCATTGCGGCGAGACGACCAGATACTTCATCTGTTCACCGGCGGCCAGCCGACGGGGCGGACCCCACTTGGCCACGATGCTCAGCGGTCCGGCACTCTCGCCGCGTCCGTGCAGAAACAGAATCATCGGCACCTTGTCGCCGGTGGCGGAGTAGTTCTCCGGCTGATAAAGCAGGTAGGGAATCTGGCCGCCATCGGAGACGGCGAGCGATTGTTCGACCTGCCTGCCGGGCGCGGGATCCGCCGCAAATAAAGGAAGCGCGGTGAGCAGACACGACCCGAGGAGGAGGGAAAAGATCTTGTGCATGGATGGATTATTAGCAGACTAGATCCGCTTTGTGAACCGCAGAATACTGATACTGTTGAAACCGGGCGCGGATAATCTATAGACTTGTCCGTATTTCACCACGGTATAGTGTCGCGGCAAATGGTTGCCCTGGAATCCAGCAAGATATTCGACCACCTGAAACCGGAGGAGATGGACGTGGTCCGCCAGTCCATGGTCACCCGCAACTATACGACCGGTGAAGCCGTCTTCCGCGAAGGCGACTCCGGGGACGGGATCTACGTCATTCAATCCGGAGAGGTGGAAATTTCCGTGGTGGTCGGCAGCGAGGGGGAACGCAAGGTATTCGCTCATGAGGGGGTCGGCGCGTTGTTCGGCGAGATCGCGATGGTAGACGACCAGCCGCGGTCCGCCAGCGCCATCACCACCCAGGAATCGGAGATCTGTTTCATCCCGCGCAACCGATTGATGGAAATCATGGAGCGCTCGCCGAGGTTCACCCGCGCGTTGATGAAGGGCATCACCCACCGGCTGCGCGAATTCAACCGTCAGTACGTCGACGAAGTCCTACAGTCCGAACGACTCACGCTGGTCGGCCGGTTCACCCGGTCCATCGTTCACGATCTGAAGAACCCGCTGAACATCATCGGCATCGCCGCGGATCTGGGCACCATGGAAAACGGCACGCCGGACACCCGCGAATCCGCCCGCACCCGCATCCGCAAACAGATCAACCGCATCTCCAGCCTCGTCAATGAAGTGGTCGAATTCACGCGCAACAGCAACACCACGTTTGTGCTGGCGCTGATGGACTATAGAAAACTCGTCGAACAGATCGTGGACGAACTGCGTTCGGAAATGACGTTGCGCTCGGTCGCCGTCGAGCTCGTCAACGACGCCCCGGAGGTCCGGCTCGCCGTGAACCCCGACCGGCTGGCGCGGGTCTTTCACAACCTGTTTTTCAACGCCAGCGAGGCGATGCCCGAGGGCGGCGTCATCTCAGTGAAGTTCGAGGCAAAAGAGGGCAAGGTCTTCACCACCGTTTCTGACGGCGGACCGGGCATCCCGCCGGGATTGATCGACCGCCTGTTCAACGCGTTCGTTACGCACGGAAAAGTGCATGGCACCGGCCTGGGTCTCTCCATCTGCAGACGGATCATTGAAGATCATCGCGGCCAGATCTGGGCTGAGAACGGCGTGAACGGCGGCGCGTCATTCACGTTCACGCTTCCGCTGCCTTCCGCCAGGCAACCTGAAAAAGAAGAGGTCAAAGCCACCGGCTAAGCGGGATGCTGAACTTTGTTTTTGGCCGTGGATGGGACACGGACGGGAAGTGAACAGTGGGTCAGTGTTCAGTAGGTCAGTATTCAGTGAGTCAGTGAGCGGTCCCGTTTCCCGATCTGCGTCCATCTGCGGTTAAACTCGGTTCATGCCCTCCCCGGCATCGAGTTGCCGGCCTTCCTTTCCATTCGCGCCAATTCGTGAAATTCGCGTAAACCGTTTCCCTCGTCTGGGTTCAGTCCGTGGCTGAAAAACTTTCCCTTCCCGGTCCGGTTTTCGGTTTTCGTATTTCGGTCTTCCCGATACCCTCCGCAGCGAACGCATGAACCGAGTCCAGCTGCTGCCCGAAAATGTTGCCAACCAGATCGCCGCCGGCGAGGTCGTGGAACGTCCGGCCAGCGTCGTGAAGGAACTCGTCGAGAACGCGCTCGACGCCGGGGCGAAAAATATCACGGTGGAAATCCGCGCGGGCGGGCGGGCGCTGATTCGCGTCACCGACGACGGCTGCGGCATGAACCGCGACGATGCGTTGATGGCCCTCGAACGACATGCCACGAGCAAGATCCGGCGCGCGGAGGATTTGCTCTCGATCAGCACCATGGGATTTCGTGGAGAAGCCGTGCCCAGCATCGCCAGCGTCAGCCGGTTCACGCTCACCACCCGCGAACAGGACGACCAGTCCGGCGAGGCCACGCAGATCGTGGTCAACGGCGGCAAACTCCTCGATGTGAAAACCGCCGGTGCGCCGGTCGGAACGTCGATTGAAGTTCGGCAATTATTTTTCAACCTTCCCGCCCGCCGAAAATTTCTGCGCGCCGCCGAGACTGAGCACACCCACATTCTTCACTACTTCACGCTCGCCGCTCTGGCCCGTCCGCAGGTGGGTTTCGTCCTGATCCGCGACGGCAAACAGCTCCGCCATTTGCCCGCCGTCGTTTCCGGCGACGCCATGCAGGCCCTTGGCGAACGGCTTCGCGCGCTGCACGGCGCGGGGCTCAGCCTGATGCAGGTCGATCACCGCGCGGTGTTGAACGAGCGCATCGCCCGCGAAGACGACGGTTCGGAAAACGCGGTTGCGCCCGCCGAAATGCGGGTCTGGGGTTACATCGGGACACCCGGCGTTTCGCGGTCCAGCCGCGAAGATCAGAACGTGTTTGTGAACAGCCGTCCGGTGGAGAATCGCGGGATCAACTTCGCGTTGTCGGAAGGTTATCACACCGCGTTGATGAAAGGCCGCTACCCGGTCTGCTGTCTGTTCATCGAGATCGATTCCGCCGCCGTGGACGTGAACATCCATCCGGCAAAACGCGAGGTGAAGTTCCGCGACGAACGCGCCGTCCGCCGCGTGGTCACCGACACCGTGCGCAACGCGCTGCTCGCTTTCCACACGCGCTCGCAACAGCAGGCCGCGCGTCCCGCCACCGCACTCGCGAAGCCGTCGATCAATCCGGCCGACGATGCCGAAGATGTTGTGCCGGCGGAACCACCAGAGAAGCAAAGCACACTGTTTTCTTCCGGACCGCCACCCGCGCCGACTTCGCCGGATGTTTCATCGGCCATTCCGGAAAAAGCGGCTGCGACCGTGGACGCCAAACCGCGACCGGCTGGCCCCGCGCACGAACTCTCCATGGATTCCCCCGCGCACATTGAATCCGCCACCGCGGCGCCGGTTTTGCCGACGGCACCCGGAGCGCCTGTTCCGCTGCTCGCGGTGCCGTTGCGATTGCTCGGCGTCATCGGAAAACTGTACGTCATTCTCGAGTCCGATCGCGGGCTGGTCCTCCTCGATCAGCACGCCGCGCACGAGCGGATCTTGTTCGAGCAGATGCTCACGCGCCTCGAACAGGGCGACGCGCCATCGCAGCGATTGCTCCTTCCCGAGACCGTGGAACTCACCGACCGCGATTCCCATTTCATTCGCGAGAATCTGGATTCGCTCACGCGGCTCGGCATCGGCCTGAGCGAGTTTGGTGACCGGACATTTCTCCTCGATGCATTGCCGCCGATGGTGAAGTCAAAGGATCCCCGGCAGTTCGTCACCACGCTGATCGATGAATTGAAAGCGGTCGGCAGCGGTGTGAACAAACTGCGGCTCGGTGAAGATGTCGTGACCAAAACCGTCTGCCGTCACGCCGTCAAAGCCAACGACTCTCTTTCCCGGCCCGAGCTGGAAAAACTAGTGGAAGACCTGCGGCATTGCACCATGCCCTACACCTGCCCGCACGGACGCCCGACGCTCATCGAAATGGACTTCCGCGAGCTGGAGAAGAAGTTTGGCCGGGTGCAGTGAGATCGAAGCGGGCGATATTCCTGCCGCTCGCGACAATCAATTCACGTAGCAGCCGAGGTGAGAAGGCTCTAATCGTCATTGCTTTCCCGAGAAAAGTGAGCCTCGTCACCTCGGCTGCTACGTGAATTGGTTTAGCCCGCATAGTTCCGCGGCTGTCGCGATGATTTCCTGCGGCCTGGGAGCCGGATACTGGAACTGTATTTGATCGCGGAAAATTCTCATGTGGCCGCTTCGAGCACTCCCGCCCGCTCGTCTCTTTCGAATTCTATTTCCCCAGGAAAAAACCCCGCTGCTTCTCGCTGATCGGCATCCCGAGTTTTTCCATCACGGCCAGCATGTCCTCCCAGACCTTGCGTTTCTCGCTGATCGATTCGTTGCGGAGCAGATACGCCGGATGATAAGTCGGCATCATCGGGATGCCGTTGAATTCCTGCCAGTTGCCGCGCAGTTTCATGATGCCCATCGGTCGGCCGAGCAGGCCTTCCACAGCGGTCGCGCCGAGCGCGACGATCACCTTGGGCCGGATCACGCTGATCTGCGCGAGCAGGTACGGCTTGCAGGTGTTCATCTCTTCGGGCTTCGGCTTGCGATTGCCGCTCCGTTGACCCAGCGTGTCGGGCCGGCATTTCACGACGTTGGCGATGTAAACCTTGTCGCGGTCAAGATCCATTGCCCCAATGATCTTGGTGAGCAACTGACCGGCGGCGCCAACGAACGGTTCGCCCTGCTGATCCTCCTCCATTCCGGGCGCTTCACCGACGAACATGATGTCGGCGTGAATGGAGCCGACGCCAAAGACTACGTTGCTGCGGGAGCTCGCGAGATTCGGGCATTTGACGCAACTCATCGCACGCTCGCGAATGCGCGCCATCTCGGCTTCCTTGCGTTCAGGGGAAAGTTCAACTGAAGGATCCACGATCAGATCGGAAACCACCGGTGCCGCCTCGGCGACCGGCGCTGTGGGGGCGGAGGTTTCCTGGAGAGCGGCAGAAAGTGAAGGCCGTGTCCCGGCGGGCGCGGGTGACGCGGATTTTCTAGCCGGGCGCCCAAGCTGGGAAAGCAATTGCGGATCGACGGAAACATGTTTCACCCCCCGGGCTTTCTGGTCTTCCAGATGGGAAATTGTCGCCGTCAGCAGATAATCAAACGCAGTCGCCATGTGCGGAGAGTAAAAGCTAGCTGAATTCCTGCACGGAAAATCGGTTCACAAAAGCGGTGAACCACTGATGCGGACAGATAAGGTGGAGTAAGCCCTCCGGGCGAACTTCCGACGAATCCCAATGCGCTCCAACATTCAGTTGATCTCAAACCCAAACACACACCCAAGACTCGCTCGGAGAGACTCGCCCCACCTCCACCCTTCAAGTGCTGGACGCGAACGTGAATCAACGCGCCTTTTCGCTGTCAGTTCCCATCAGCGTCGATTCGCGTTCATCAGCGGTTGAAACTCAGTCCGCCGTGACTTGATCCGCGACCTTGAACCCGGCGAGGATGGAATCACTCAGCGAAATGCCGTCGCGGTAATGACCGGCAAACATGATTCCGCCGTGCATCTTCTCGAATTCATCCATGAAATCCTTGAACCGGCCGAAGCCGACCTCGTATTGCGGGATCGCTTTTTCCCACTGCTTCACGTGCTCCCAGACCGGTTCGCCGGTGACACCGAGCAACGCACGAAGATCCGCCATGATCAGCTTTCGGATTTCATCCTTCGGCTTCAACGCAAACTCCGGCGCGCGCATGCCGCCTATGTAACTGGTCAGTGTGACATGCCCAGCGGGTGCCCGATCCGCGAACAGCGACGACGTGAACAGCGTGCCGAGGCAGTTGCGTTTCTCGACCTTCGGAATCAACGCGCCAAAACCATCAAGCGGATGCGCGACGTCCTCCCGCCTGAAACCCATCGTGAAACTCGTCACCGGCGGATACGTGATCTCCCCGAGCAACTTCAGATCGCCGCCGGCGGCGGAATCAATTTTCAAAGCGGCCAGACGATGCGCCGGTGAAGTGAGGAGAACGCGAGTAAACGGAGGGGCGACATTCTTGTCGCCCGGATTCGGCGACAGGAATGTCGCCGTTCCTCCAACCTCCCACCCACCGTCCACCTGCCCCACTCTGGTGATCGCCGCGTTGAACACGATGTGCTCCTTCACCGCTGCGCCCAGCGCATCGGTCAACACCTGCAGGCCGTGATCGAACGACATCATTTTAGCGCGATCCTTGGCGATCTCCTTGCGCTTCTTTCGTTCGCGCGCGCCCCAGATCTGGCCCTTGATCAGCGATCCATATTTCTGTTCGAGCGCATGTAGCTTCGCGAAAGAGTACTTCACCGAGAGGCGTTCGGGATCACCCGCGTAGATGCCGGCGACCATCGGGTTGATCGCGTAGTCGAGGAACTCCTGGCCGAGCCGGCGTTTCACAAACTGCGCGAGGCTCTCCTCAATATCGGGCGACGAACGCTTGATGAACGGCTCCTTGAACAACGCAAGCTTCGCCGACCACGAAAAGAACGGGTTGGTGAAAAATTGAAGTGGCGACGCGGGCATGGCCTGGACGCGACCACCGCGAACAATGAAGCGTTTATTGTTCGTTGTGCTTCCGTACCAACGGCGCGATTCAATCCCCAAATCCCTGATCAGCTGCGCGATCTTCGGCGATGTCTCGAGCAAGGTGTTGGGGCCGTTCTCCGCCAGGAATCCGTTTTCGCGAATCGTCTGGATTACGCCGCCAACGCGGCCACCCGCCTCGAATACCGTGAACGGCACGCCGCGTTGTTTCAGTTCAAACGCGGCGACAAGCCCGGTGATTCCACCGCCGATGATAGCGACATTCATATCGCGAAACGGTAAGGGGCGGCAACGGCGGAGACCAATTCTAAATTCCAGACTTCAGTTGTGATCCGCAGAGCTTCGTGGCCGCAGATCGACGTGAACAAGTCGAACCATCGCCGTCGGATTCTCCACCAATAACCGCATTTTGCCTAGTTCCGGGCAATTCCGGCCAACCCGTTGACGGCGACGGGTTTCTCAGTATGATGCGCGACCCGTTGCGGAACGGATGTCCCGATGAATTCGATCGTCAATATCGCCGCCTACAAATTTGTCACGCTCGACGACCTGCCCGGTCGACGCAGCGCGCTGAAGGACTTGTGTCATCGTCTCGGACTGAGGGGCACGATTCTCCTGAGTCAGGAAGGCCTCAACATGTTCGTCGCCGGCACCCGCGCGTCGATCGACACGTATTTGAAATTCCTGCGTGAACAACCCGAGTTTGCCGAACTCGACGTGAAGGAAAGCTTCAGCGATTACCAGCCGTTCAACCGGATGTTGGTGCGGTTAAAGAAGGAGATCATCGCGTTTGGGATCGAGTCCGTTGATCCACGCAAAAAATCTTCACCGCGAATTGAGGCCAAGGAACTAAAGCGTTGGCTTGATGAAGGACGCGCCGTCACGCTGCTCGACACGCGCAACGATTACGAGATCAAGGTCGGCACGTTCAAGAACGCCATCCCCGCGAAGGTCGATGATTTCCGGCACTTTCCAGACGCGGTCGCGAATCTGCCTGAAGAGATGAAGGAGCAACCCGTCGTCACTTTTTGCACGGGAGGCATTCGTTGCGAGAAGGCCGCGCCGTTCATGGAGCAGGCCGGGTTCAAAAACATCTATCAACTCGACGGCGGCATTCTGAAATATTTTGAAGAATGCGGCGGTGCTCACTACGACGGCGAGTGCTTTGTGTTCGATCAACGGGTCGCGCTGGACCCGCAGCTGAAGGAAACGGACACTACGCAGTGTTACGCCTGCCTGACACCGCTGACCCGGATGGAAACCCGCTCGCCGCACTACGACCCCGGCGTGTCGTGCCCGCATTGCTACGTCGCACCCGAGGTTAAGCTGTCCGATCTCCTCGACCAACGACACGAGGAACTTCGCGAGCTCACGAACCCATTGCCGGGCGCTGCGCCGTACGTGAACCGTCGACCGATCAGCGTGCCGCAACGCGCGGAAGGCACGACGCTCATCGAATTCCTCGAAAGCCTGCGGACGATTCAGACAAACGAGGACTGGCGCGAGATCATCGGTGCCGGTCAGATTTTGTTGGATGAAAAACCGATCGCTGCGGATCACGTTTTGAAGACCGGCAAGCGTTTGATTCACATCATCCCACACACCGTCGAGCCGCCGGTCAACGCCGCCATTGAGATCCTGTTTGAAGATGACGGGATCCTTGTGGTGCACAAACCCGCGCCGCTGCCGATGCATCCGTGTGGGCGGTTCAACCGGAATTCGTTGCAGTATATCCTCGAGCAATTGATTCACCCTCTGCGTCCGCGTCCGGTGCATCGTCTGGACTCGAACACCTCGGGAATCGTCGTCTGCGCCAAGATGCAAAAAGTGGCGGCGGGTCTGCAACCGCAGTTCGAAAATGGAACAGTGAAGAAACGTTATCTCGCGAAGGTGCATGGCCACCCAGTGGAAGATGAGTTCGAATCAACTGCGGCCATCAGCAAGGAACCGACGGCCACCGGCGGACGGGCGATCGATCCAGACGGCCTGGCGTCGCACACGAAGTTCAAAGTTTTGAATCGGAACGAAGACGGCACGAGTCTCGTCGAGGCGATTCCCATAACAGGTCGAACGAACCAGATCCGGTTGCACCTGTGGGATCTGGAGCATCCGATCGTCGGCGATCCGATGTATTTGCCCGGCAAAGGATTTGGCGCGAAACAGACGTTGGACCCCGGCGATCCGCCACTATGCCTGCACGCCGCAGACATCGAATTCGAACACCCGACCACGCGTGAGCGAATGAAATTTGAATCCGCTCCCAAATGGTGAGTGAGCCAGGGAGACAAAGCGAATCCGTTGGAGGCCGGCCCGGTCAGTCATTCGCAATTTGGTCGAATGATTCGATGCCGATAATCTCTTTTGCGAACCCGGTTGCCGCGTCTTCCTCCGGTGTATCAAGCACTTTGTAGATTTCCCACCCAAACTTCTTTTCACCGTACGGCCTGCCCTCGGTCGGCAATGTGCGCACACCGAGCTTGAGCCCGCCTTCGTGCGGGTGGTCCACCCACCGATGATTCTGAAACGATTCAATGGATTCCAACCCTCGCATCTGGTGCCACATGTAAACAAACGCAGCCGCCTGAAGTCGTTCGCTTTCTTCTGAATAGTCATCCGTATGAAAACCTTGTTCCGACAACATGACACCACGAACTTTTCCATCGCCGACAGGGCGCGTCTCTCCGAGCGCGGCGGCGCGCGCATCGTTGTTTTCCTTCTGCTCGGAGAAATTAAGCTCATCAGGATTCGTCAACGGATCGCCCGGAGCGACGGTTCCTACCTTGTCGTGAAACAACATCTCGGATCGGTGCATCCAGCGGTCGAGCACGGCGATATTTTTTGGCGTGATCAACGGGGTGTCAAAACCATCGGTCGGCAACGTGTCGTTCCACGCATCTGACTTGAACAGGCTTTGTGGATACGGGTGATACGCAACGCCCCATTCAAAATCGCCTTCGACCCGCGAGAACTTCGCAAGCATCCCGAGCAATCGTTTCGGCGAATACGTCTTCCATGAAGGGTCTTCTTGTTTTTCCCAATTGTGAGTCAGTGAAATGAACGTGCGCGCATGCGGATTGAACTGGCGCGCGATGTTATGAACGATCCGCATCGACCGAATGTAGGTATCGAGAAAAACCGGCATCAACTGCGCTCCCATGTTCGTCCACTCCCAACCGTAGTCGACCTCGTTGTGCAGAATCCAGTTACTGATCCGGCCGTGAGGATCGCCCGGCTGTGCGTAGCGCCGGGCCAGAAAATAAATGGCCGCTTCGTAGGCCGCGACGCCCTCGGGAATCGTCAGGTTGGGCATCGCATATTGCCCGGCACGATCGGCTTCTGGATGTTGCAACAGACCGGCAAATCCTTTGTCGCCAAACCCGACGAGGATGATCGCTGAAACAACAATCCCATTATCAGTTGCAAACTTGATCAGTCGGTCGTGTCCGTTCACGAACACCGGATCCACCCACCAGTTGCGGCCGTTGTGTTGAAACGAATTCCAGCCCGGCTTCGCCAAGTCAGCAAACGCCCCCGAGATCCACATGTTGTCCGTGATATGTTTCACCCCCAGTTCGACTAGCTCATCAAGAATGTCGTTCGCCCACACGCCGCCCATTCCTTTGACGCTATCGGCGGTCTTGTGATCGAGATCGGGGTTTTCGCAGGCAGCGGTCAGATCGGTCGGATACACGTAGTGCGAAACGAGCAACCAAGAATCGTCCGGCTGCTTCTGAACCACCGCCCACCGCGACGTGATGCGATCACGTTCCCAGACGAAGCGCGGCACTGAAGTCACGAAACGTCGATCTTGCAAAACAATGGTAGTCGCCGACGTAAGGAGGCTGCTACCCGATGTTGAAGAGGCGACAGGAATGTCGCCCTTCCAGAGTTCCTGCCAGGGTTGGGCTTCGATCAAGCGGAAGTCACCAGTGACTTCGCCAATTACGCGCCCACCGATATGAATGTTTTCCGCGTCCACGACAACCGACTCGATCCGGACCGGCAAATCCGCTCCGAGGTAGTCGGTGACCATTTTTGCGGCCTGGCGCTTCCGTTCGCGGATGCGTTCCCGCTCCGCAACCGATTCCAATTCCGTCGTGTTGGGTGGGCGCAGACGCAAATTTCGTATCCGCAGTTCCACTCCGGAGCGCCGTCCAAAGTCCAGTCGCAGCAGGTTGAACTTCGCTGACCACTGACCGCTCGAAGCGTCGTTCAAGTTGACAGCAAACGGCTGCCAGGATTCCGCCCGTCCCATTTCTCCCGCTGACAGCGATTGTCCGGCACGAATCGGTGGGCCGTAGTAGATCTCCAAACCGTTGATACCATCCGGACAAAAATACTCGAACGCCAAGACTTGATCGTCCGCGCTTGCGGTTTCGGCCATAAACGGAGCCAGCAGAATGAACGGGTCTTCGCCGAGAGTTTTGAACGAAAACGCTCCGTCATTCTCTGCGACCAGGCTCAATTGGTTGACGTGATTCGTAGCGAACTGAAGAGGAACCTCGGCCCGAGCAAAGAAGCCAAGGAGAAGCGCAGCCAACACCACCAGGAAGCGGTGGCCGGTGCAGTTCGGGATACGATCAATCATGAGTCGCAAAGTGACGTTGGCGGAACGACATCAATTCAACACCGTTAAATCCGTCTCGCCGAGCAGGAAATGTTGCGGCGCCGGGCCTCCCGGCAACCAGATGTTCGGACACTTGTTGCCGCGACAGCGCCGTGGCGGACCCGGCTAAATTTCAGATTCGAGCTACGAGCATTAATGAGCCTGCTGCGGGTGATGCTTCGCACACACCCGCGCTCCGGAGGGGTGTTCGTGGCCTCCCGGAAAATTTTGACATGCACATCTGATGCGGTTTGACCGGGACGTTTCCATCGCTACACTCGCGACCGAACCCATGGCCAAGCAATCGATTTTGCAATCGTCCTCCCTCGCCCGAGAACGTTATTCTGAACTCGGCGTCAATGTGGATCGTGCATTGAAGACTCTGGCCAGGATCTCAGTGTCGCTGCACTGCTGGCAGGGTGACGATGTGCAGGGATTTGAACCCGCCGGGTCCGCGCTGAGTGGTGGCATCGCCGTCACGGGCAACTATCCCGGCCGCGCTCGCACGCCAGACGAACTTCGTGCGGACCTTGACCTCGCGTTGTCACTCATTCCCGGGACACATCGGTTGAATCTGCACGCAAGTTATGGTGAGTTTGGAGGCAAAGCCGTGGATCGCGACGAAGTGGAAATCCGGCATTTCTCCGGCTGGATTGACTGGGCGAAGGAACGCGGCATGGGGCTCGATTTCAATCCCACGTTCTTCTCCCATCCGAAATCCGCCGATGGGTTCACGCTGTCGCATCAAAAAAAAGGCATCCGTAATTTCTGGATTGAACATGGCAAACGATGTCGCGACATCGGCGCGAGTATGGGTCGCCAACTCGGCACGCCATGCATGACCAACGTCTGGGTGCCGGATGGCATGAAGGATACTCCTGCGGATCGCGCCGCGCCGCGTGAACGACTGGCTGAATCGTTGGACGCCATTTTCGAAAAAAAGCTTTCACCGAAGCACAATCTGGATGCGGTGGAATGCAAACTTTTTGGTATCGGCAGCGAAAGCTACGTCGTTGGTTCACATGAGTTTTACCTGGGCTATGCCATCACGCGAAACAAGCTGCTGTGCCTCGACGCGGGACACTTTCATCCCACCGAAAGCATCGCGGACAAGATCAGCGGCGTGCTGCAATTTCTGCCGGAAATTCTGTTGCACGTAAGTCGCGGCGTCCGGTGGGACAGCGATCATGTGATCGTGTTGAACGATGATCTGCTGGCAATCACACGCGAGATTGTCGCTAACAACTACCTCGGGCGCGTTCACATTGGGCTCGATTTCTTCGATGCCAGCATCAACCGCATCGCCGCCTGGGTGATCGGCGTGCGCAACCTTTTGAAGGGATTGCTCATTGCGTTGCTCGAGCCGCCCGCAATTCGCAAAGCGGAACGAGCCGGTGATTTTACTACGCGACTGGGGTTGCAGGAAGAAGCCCGGTCTTTGCCATGGGGTGCTGTCTGGGATTACTACTGCGAAACTGCCAGCGCTCCAACGGGAGACCAATGGTTTACCGAAGTGAAACGCTATGAGAAAGACGTCCTGAAAAACCGCTAATGGACGCTTATCTTCGCTAATCTATGAACTGAGAAACACAGATTGCATGCAACCCGAGATTTACAAAGACGAAGGTTACAAACTGATGGGAGCGGCGTTCGAGGTATCCAACGAACAAGGCGGCGGAATGGCCGAGGAAATCTATCAGGAAAGTTTGGAAATCGAACTTGGTTTGCAAAGCATTCCGTTCGGATCAAAGCGGCAGGTTGAATGTTTCTACAAAGATCAACAATTGCAAAAACGTTACCTGCCCGACCTCGTTGCATTCGACGGAATCATTGTTGAGCTGAAAGCCGTCGCCGCGTTGCTACCAGAACACGAGGAGCAGTTGTTCAACTACATCCGTATCACCCGACAACCTGTTGGCTATCTGATCAATTTCGGGGCGAAGGAAAAACTCGAATGGAAACGGTTTATTCTGGCCGAATTCATTCCCCTCATTAGCGAGGATTAGCGTCAATTAGCGGTTAACTGTTTATCATCATGACAGACCAGGAAGAACATCATCTCGCGGCAAACGAGTACGAGCGGGAAGCGGTGCCTGAGAAGGCATTAAAGGGGCCGCGATCGTTCTGGGGCATGTATGCGGGGGAGCATACTGCCGGGACGGAGTTCATGATCGGTCCGTTGTTCGTGGCGTGGGGCGCGAGCGCGTTTGATCTGATTGTTGGTCTGTTGCTTGGGAACTTGTTGGCGGTGCTGACGTGGCGTTATCTCACCGCCAACGTCGCGACCAAGGAACGGTTCACCCTCTATTTCAAACTCGAAAAGATCTGCGGACGGAACCTTGTCACGCTCTACAACTTCTTCAACGGCGTGCTGTTCTGCTTCCTCGCCGGAGCGATGGTCACGGTGTCGGCAACGGCGGTCGGAGTGCCTTTTGGTGATCGCATTGCGATGCCATCATTCGCCGATATGATGCCGACGGGGGTGGCGTGGGTGCTGGTCTGTTTCGTGATCGGTGCGTTGATGACGATCGTTGCGGTTCGCGGTTATGCGTTTGTGGCACGGGTCAGCTACATCGCGGCGCCCTGGATGTTTCTGGTCTTTGTCGCTTGCGGTCTGGTCGTGCTCGGTCGGCTGGACACGATGAACCTGTTTGAGCTGATTCAACCGCCGCAAGGCACAGAGTCGCAGATCAGTTTCTGGGGCATCGTGGCCTTCTCCTGGTTTTGCAACGCGGCGATGCATCTGGGCATGTCCGACATGTCGGTGCTGCGTTACGCCCGCAAACCGGGCTACGGCTGGGCGTCGGCGGCGGGGATGTTTCTGGGTCATTACATCGCTTGGATTTGCGCGGCGCTGTTGCTCGTGTATTGGGTGAGGCAATTTGGGGTCGATCCCGCCACTGGCGTTCCGCCGGGACCGATGGTGTTCGACGCCGTGGGTTGGGCGGGACTGCTCTGTGTGGTGATCGCCGGATGGACTACGGCCAACCCAACGATCTATCGCGCGGGCCTCGCCTTCCAGGGAATGTTCCCGAAAATGTCGCGCACGACCGGGACCGCGATCGCAGGGGCGGTTTGCACCATCGCGAGCATCTTTCCGGCATTCGCGATGAAACTCCTCGATTTCGTCGGGATTTACGGAACGATCCTCGCACCGGTCGGAGCGGTGATCGTGGTGGATCATTTTCTGGCGGACAAAGTGGGTATTGTGAAGAACTACGCGGAGAAATCAGGCACCCGGTTCAACGTCGCGGTTTTGATCGCGTGGCTGTTGCCGGTCGCTGTCGCCATGTATCTTTACAGATATCACGGCGTGTTCGCCTCTTACCTGCCGTTGCCGACGTTCGTCGCGTGCGGCGTGCTTTACATCGTGTTATCAAAAATGCTGAACCGCCGGACACCCTGAACTTTCAACTCCGTTTATACTCATGCAAAAAATCGCCAAACCACTTGCGCTGCTCGCCCTGGTTGCCACGATCCTTCCGCCGATTCTGTTTCTTGCAAAATCAATGGCCGAGGGCCCGATGAAATGGATCATGTTGGCAGGTTCAATATTATGGTTCGCCACCGCGCCATTTTGGTTGAAGGAAAACGACTGACCTCGGCACGCCATTCCAAAAGTAACACCATGATTCGCAAAGCCTTCGTCATGTCCGTGAACGCCGGTTCCGAAACGGAATACCGGAATCGACACAACCCGATCTGGCCCGAGCTGGAACAGATGCTTCTCGCTCACGGCATCTCCACCTACAGCATTTTCTTGCACGCGGAAACCCGGCAACTCTTCGCGTACGTCGAGTTCGCTGACGAAACTCAGTGGCAGGCGATCGCGCAGACCGAAGTCTGCCGTCGGTGGTGGAAACACATGGGCGAAATCATGCCGTCAAGCCCGGACCACAGTCCGGTTGCCGAACCGTTGGAGGAAGTCTTTCATCTGGAGTCTTCAGAAAATGGAAAATGACCCCGGGGTTCAGCGCAATCCTGTCGTTCCCGATTCCCCAGATTTCGCCCGGATGAAGGCCTTGTCGCCGGAGGGTTCTATGAAGATCTCATGTTTGCCGCTGGCGGGGAACGCTTCGCCCAGAGGTTCCCAGTATTCGAAGTCGGTCGAAGCCTCCACATCGTAGCGAAGACCGGGATAACCGAACACGGTGAGTGTTTGAGTCGTGCCGATGGGGGAGGCTTGAATCGTCAGCCACGGGGCCACATCGACGGCCACTTCCGCCGCACCGAAATCCAGATGCTCGTTCTGCCAGCGCGCGGGTTCCTCGCCGTCCAACCAGCCGAGGAGGGCGACGATCGGATGCGCGGAATCGAGCAACGGGCTGGTGGTGGATAGCGAGAAATCGCCTCTCGCCGGGTTTCGGAATTGCGGATCATCATCGAGATCGAGAGTGCCCGGCATCAACCCGACGTAGTTGCCGTTCGTGTTTCCGAATAGGGCATTGGAAAAAAGCATTGGAGAACCCTCCGGGAGTTGCTCGATTCCGGCGGCGTTGAAGGCAACGATGTTGTTCGCAATCCGGGCGCTCGTTCGGGGTTCGAGATGAATCGCCGCGCCGTGTGTGCCCAGCGATGTAAAGTTGTTCGCGATGGTGTTGTTGCCCAGCACCGGCTCGGGCGTGACGGCTTCAATGACCGGCAGGCCAAGCCAGTCTTTACGGAACTCTGCGATCCAATCCCAATCAGGTTCCGGCATCGACTCGGGCGCGCCGCGATATCGCTCCCATAAATTTGGATCAACGTTTTCACTGTGATAGTAAATCGTCTGCCCCGGCGTGCCACGATGAAGGCGGTCGAAAAATCTGTGGTTCAATTCAGAACCGCTGCCGAACACCCACTCTTCAGAACCGTAAACGCCCGGGTCGGTCACCTGCTCATTGAAGACTCGACTGTCGCCACCAAAATCTCTGGAACGATTGCCTGCCCAACCGCCGTAATTCTCGTTCGTTGTTCCGACAACGAAAGGAACCCGGTAATTCGGCGGGAATGAATACTGCCACGGCTTGCCAACTCCCAACGCACGACTGACATCCTCGGTCGTGTAATGAACGAACGGATCGCTCACTTTATATCGTCTAATGATCGCAATTTTTTGAGCCGCGGTAAAGGGAGCGACCATAAACGTTGAACTCGTTTGAACCTGACTTACGGGATATTTTTCTGGCGGAATACCCAGGAACACTCTGAATCGGTCGATGGCTTTATCCTTGTCTTCGGGAAATGTCGAATAGTCGTTCCAAGCTGCGTGCGAGACTTGGATTAATCCCGCCGCAACCACAAGTTGGAGCTCGATGCCGGTCGTGATCAACGACGAATCATCCGCTCCGCCCACACGATCCATGAGCCCCATCCTGCTGAGCAAACTGGAATCTCCGGAGACCGCGTCCTGATTCTCGAGCATCCGCACCAGATTCACCTCCCATCCCATTCCGTCCAAATTGGCAAAATCAACAATTCGATCACCATCCATCAGCACCTAGCGAACGCGGTTGGTGCAGGTGAGAGTCCAGTCCGGAATCAGATAGCCCGGTTCAAGCTGTAGGTAACCGGCGCGTTTTTGAATCAATGACCTCAGGAGGCGAATAATTACGCTACGGAGGAGGCGGTCATTGTTAGGTATGGTTTGTTTTTGGTGCGCCGGTTTTTGGTTTTCTTCCCGGCGCCGGTTTCGCTGGGCAAGTTTCTT
>JBDNGP010000080.1:0-4993 GCA_041689265.1 Verrucomicrobiota bacterium | reverse complement strand
CTTTTGGGATGGGAAAGATCAGGTTCCAGCCCGGATGGAAACGCAACCCGCAACATTGGAAGGCCGCCAGTGCATCACGCCGCAAACCGGAGAAGCACTCCCGCTGGATGGTAGTTGTCAAACTAAAGAACCGACCCCTTTCCGAGAGGTTTCCAATTGATCGCCCTGAACCGATTCCCCCTGTCCATTGATTTTCCTTGCCATGCTCTGTGCTCGCGCCAGTATCCACTCATGGAAGCGAAACTTTTCAAAAATGGCCAGAGCCAGGCGGTGAGGCTGCCAAAGCAATTCCGTTTCGAGGGGAAGGCGGTGTCCCGCCAGAAGATCAACCCCCTTTTCCCCGCCCTCCGGCTGTTTCAGGAGCCTCCCGCCAAAAGCAAATTCCTAGCAGTTCCTAGCAGTGCAAATTCCTAGCAGTAGTGGTGCGCGATGAGAGAATCAAGCGCGGGATCTTGTAGTGTTGCGGTGTCGATTTTGGAACTCCAACGCTTTTTTCTGACCGCCGCGGCGATTTTCTGCAGCGGTTCCCTCGCTTGGGGCGCTCCGCCGACGGGCATCGATTTCGACGAAGGCGTGAAACCTTTCCTCGGCCTTTACTGCTCCCGCTGCCACAATTCCGAGCGCACGAAGGGAGGAATCAACCTCGAGATCTTCAGCGCGGAGATCGATTTCTTCCGGCACCTCGAGCGGGCGGAGGAGGTGATCGAGGCGCTGGACCACGCGGTGATGCCGCCGGAGGACGCGCCGCGACATCCCACGCCGGAACTGGCCGGCAAGGTGGCGGATTGGATTCGCTGGAAGCTCGATCATTTCGATCCTGAGGAATTCAAGCATCCCGGATACCTCCCCTCGCACCGGCTGACCCGCACCCAGTATCGCAACACCATCCGTGACTTGGTCGGAGTGGGGACGGAAGTGGCGGATGACCTGCCCACCGATGAGGCGAGCCATGGATTCGACGTGATCGGTGAAACCCAAGATATGTCGGCCGCGCATTTCGAACGATATCTCGATGCCGCGGGTTATGTGCTCGACCGGGCGTTTCCGCAAGAGGCGCGAACATCGAGATATGAAGCCGAGGAACTTCCATACGTGCGGCAATTTGGAAAAGACGGTGAAGATGAGAAGGTGGCGTTCCCCGATGGGGCCGATGAGCATGACATCACCGCGAGCGAGCATCTGATCTATCACACCGGCGGCATCGCATTGAGCCACGAGTTTCCCCAAACCGGGCTGTATGAGTTCCGGCTCCGTGTGTGGGGCGATCGTGCCGAAGGTGCGCAACGTGGACCGAGCCTCGAGTTGAAACTCGACGCACACACCGTGGCCAACATCGGTATGCCCTCGCAAGGGCCGGATCGATCCGAATCACCATCCGTCCGCGTCGTCGTCCGCGGCGGCATGCGCGACATCAAACTCGACATGAAGGGGATGGGCGTGAACCCGGCGGCGGAGGACGCGGCGAAGCGTTTCAATGTCGCAGCGATCGACTTCATCGAAATTGTCGGCCCTCTCACCGGGAGCACGGAAGCCTCGGCGGATGTCCGTCGGCGAGTCATTGCGGTGGAACCCACGGATGAACTCCCAGCCCGCGAGGCGGCGCGGCGTTCGCTGGCGGCTTTTTCGGAGCGTGCTTTCCGACGGCCTGTTATCGACGCTGAAGTGGAGCGGCTGATGAAGTTTTACGATGGTGCTTCATCACGCGGAGCGAGCTTCGATCAGGCGATGAAACTCGCGCTGCGGGCAGTGCTGTCTTCGCCGAATTTCCTCATGCATACCGAGCACGAGGAGGCGACGGACGAGCATTACCGCCTCAACGCGTTTGAACTGGCAAACCGGCTGTCGTATTTCCTGTGGAGTTCGATGCCAGACGAGGAATTGTCCGCTGCCGCAGCCGATGGATCGCTTCTGGAGCCGGCGAAACTCGAAGCCCAGGCGAGGCGGATGTTGAAGGATCCGAAGTCGCTTTCGCTCGGCGAAAACTTCGCGCCGCAGTGGCTCGCGCTCGGCAGCTTGTTTGCCGTGCATCGGGACGGAAAACTCCATCCGAACAATCTGGGAGAACGCCGCTTTCTTCATCAGGAGGTGGTGCTGTTTTTCGATCATCTCGTCCGGGAGGACCGGCCGATTCATGAGCTGTTAGATGCGGACTATGTCATCGTGAATGAGTGGCTGGCCGGGCATTATGAAATTCCGGGCGTGGAAGGGCGGGAGTTCCGCAAAGTCATGCTCAATGGGGAAACGGCGCGACGGCGCGGCGGTGTGCTCGGAATGGCTGGGGTTCACCTCGCGATTTCACACCCGCACGATACCAATCCGCCGGGCCGCGGAAAGTGGGTGCTGGACACGCTCCTCGGCACGCCGCCGCCTCCGCCGCCGCCCAACGTGCCGGAACTTCCGAAGACCGGCTCGAAAGACATGACATTGCGCGAGCGCATGACCTTGCATCGCGAAGATCCGAACTGCGCCGGCTGTCACCGGAAGATCGATCCGATTGGCTTCGCGCTGGAGAACTACGATCAGAACGGTGCGTGGCGCGATCAGGAGAATGGCAAACCGCTCAACGTTTCCGGTGAAATGCCGGGCGGCGCGATGATCGAGGGACCGGCGGAACTGAGGCGGTTTCTCCTTACCGAAAAGCGCGAGGCCTTCGAGCGGAATTTTTCGAAGCGATTGCTCACCTACGCTCTGCGCCGCGGCGTGGAATTCTATGACGAAGGCGCGATCCGGGAAATCATAAGCAGCCTGCACGAAAACGATGCTCGATTCTCCTCGGCGGTGATCGCCATCGTCCAGAGCTTTCCATTCCAATACCGGCAGGATCCCTTGAAGCAAACTGCTGACTTGGAACCTGTCGGGCATCCACCGGCCGAAAATCCACCCACCACACCGAACCAATGAAAACTCCTTCCTGGCAGATCTCACGCCGCTCCTTTCTCCGGGGTGCGGGCGCTGTCCTCGCGTTGCCGATGCTGGAGGTAATGGCGCCCGCCGCCCGTGCCGCTACCAAAGGCGGCCGCTACCACCCGCCGGTGCGGATGGCGGCCCTGATGGTGCCCAACGGTGTCCGGCCTTCGACGTGGTTTCCGAAAGTCGCAGGCGCCCTCGACGTCCTGCCCGAAGCGCTACAGCCGCTGGACGCAATCAAGCAGGACTTGCTCGTTTTCTCCGGCCTCTCGAACAACTTGTGCAAGGAGGCCCCCCACCATCGCGCGATCGCCGGATATCTAACAGGTGCTTATCCGCGCGAGGGCAGCCCCTATGTCGGCCAGTCCGCCGATCAGTTCGCCGCGCGGCGCATCGGGCAGCACACGCGTCTGGCGTCGCTCGAACTCGGCCTGCCGGAAACCATCCAGCAGCAGGGGAGCTGCGATGGATTCTCATGTGTTTACACGCGCAACATCGCATGGAATTCGCCTACAACGGTGGTGCCAAAGGAGATCAATCCCCGCAACGCCTTCGACCGGCTCTTCCGCCATTTGCAAAACCGCGCCGAGCCCGGCACCGACGAATTATCCACCGCCACTCAATCGCTCGATGATACCAGCGTCCTCGATTACGTGCTTGAGGACGCGAAGCGCCTCCGCAACAAGGTAAGCGAATCCGACCGCCACAAATTGGACCAGTATCTCGAGTCGGTGCGCGACGTGGAGAAGCGCATCAACCAGGTGATCGTGCCCGAAACCCACCGCGGACTCTGGAAACCCGGAATGCCAGCAAACCTCAAGGTGCCGCGGACACCGGAAACGATCGACGAGCACATCCGGACGATGATGGATCTCATCGTGCTCGCGTTTCAAACCGACAACACCCGCGTCGCGACCATGATGTTTGGCTATGGTGCCTCTTGGAATCTTTATCCGGAGAGCGGCGTCCGCGAGCAGCACCACACGGTTTCCCATTATCCGGACAGCGGCGAAAAAGGTGATACCTACACCTCGCTGAACCGTTACCACGCTTCCTGCTATGGATATCTCATCGAGAAGTTGAAATCGGTACCGGAAGCCGGGGGGACTCTCCTGGACAATTGCATGATCCTCTTCGGATCGGAGCTGGGGCAGGGCGGCAGCCACATCGTGCACAATCTGCCGATCCTGGTGGCCGGCGGCGGCGGTGGCACTCTCAAGACCGGCCGCCACTTGAAGCTCGAGAACAACACGCCAATGTCGAACCTCTTGCTGGAACTCCTCAACCGCATGCAGCTCGGCGAGGAAATTCAACAGTTCGGCGACAGCACCGGCGGCATCGACGGCCTGGCCTGAGGGGCTACTTGGCGTCGAAGCGCACCCAGTCGAGATTCATCAGCCCGCCGCCTTTGGTCGGGTGAAGATGACATGCACGTCGGCGTGGTCTTGCGAGGCGGTGATCGGTGTCGTGTCCTCCACCCATTTGTCCCAATCGCCCGTCGGCTTCACTTCAACCTTGCCTAACAACAAAGGTCGTGTTGCTGGCCCTTGTCCTATGCTCTTGAATCGTCTGCATTTGTCGGCGAACAGGCCCGCGTGGTCACTCCGCCTCGACGGCTCGAAAGAACGCATGCGGCGGCTGTTGCCCATGCAACAGGCCAGTCTGAAAGGGGCTGACATTGGTTGAAACCGCCGTCCAATCGCTAAAGTCCTCCGACCTTTCCAAAATCACCTTCTTGCCCAGTTGGCCTGAAACGGTGAGCCACAGCACACCGTCGCATACGACTGGCGGCTGCAGCGCGAGCATGCCTTGGCCGGGCATGGCACCGGCTCGGATGGGAGTGCCAGCACGGGTGTCGGACACGACGTATCTGAAGGTTCGCAACGGCTGGATGTATCTGGCGACGGTGATGGACCTCTACAGTCGAAGGATCGTGGGCTGGAGCGTTTCCGCCCGGAACGACACCCGACTGGTGAGCCAGGCGCTGGAAAATGCCCATCAGACCCGGGGCAAGACGGAGGAAGGAATCATTCACCACAGCGACCGGGGCAGCACGTATGCCAGTGATGACTATCAGCGGCAGTTG
>JBDNGP010000079.1:0-9814 GCA_041689265.1 Verrucomicrobiota bacterium | reverse complement strand
TGGATTGAAAGGACGTATCACCGCAAAAGGCGTCAAGCAGCACTAGGCCGTTTGACGCCGATTGAATTCGAGACCATGATGGCAACACCGGCCGCCATGGCCGCGTGACTAAAACTGTCCCCTAAACCTGCATCAGTCCCGTTGGTCCGCCTTGTGGTCAGTCATGTTGGTGATTCATCGCGTGCAGCTCTAATTTGTTTGCCGATATCCGTTTGCACGAATTTCTGGTAAATCGGGTCCGCTAGGCGTCGAACGCGGACTGGGTTTTCGACGAATGACAGAGCATTGCTGAGTGCCACTGCGCTGCTCGATGGGGCGATTTCGGTGTGTTCGCTTCCTCGCTTCATTGTGGCCGCAGAGAAACTCTCTCTTTGGGCATAAACGGGGCTACGGGCCGAACAGTAGGACGAAGCAACCGCACGTAATGCGGCTTCTCTCAGGCCTGCTTCACCCCGGGACAGTCTTCCGGCAATAGTTACGGAGCCAAGGCTGTCGTGGAGTTCATTCGTCGAATGCAACCCAACGGTAGCTCCGAAGGAGGAAAATCTTGGGGAACCACACTCGATTACCGATTTCCCTTGGTAAGCAAGTTCTACTCCGATGGTGGAGCCAAAAGTTAGCGAAATGTCCGCAGCCGCTCCGAGTGCGTAGCTATCCACCCTAGAGTGACTCTCGATGATTGTACAATTGGGGAGGTTTCCGAGAAGGATTAGATTAGAGAGGAAGGGATGATCTGATTTGGGCTGGGCTGGGTGAATTCTCACAAAAAAATGAAACGCCGGGAATTTATTTAGCGTATCGCGAATAACATCCGCTTGTCGAAGAGCCATCGAGCCGCGGTGAGAGGCGACGTTTGCATACTCGTATTGGGATGTGGGGAACACCGCAACTCGCACACGTGGCTCTACGATCTCCCAGCCAGACGGCATCTCGCCGGTCGCAATGTTGGCAAGGGATTCATCGAGGAGGAGTGCTTGCCTTCCGTCAAGTATTCGCTGGGCTCTTTCGGCTAGCCAGACTTCTGCTTTTTTTAGTAAAGGTTCCTGTTCGGCTTGGGTAAGACTTTCGAAAATTTTCTTGTTCCGTGATACGAAGTCATTAAAGTCGTGAGGCTTGAAATCTTGAGAAAAGAGGTAGTCCCGATGCCCCACTTCAGGATATTCGTAAATGGTATGGGGAGTATTGCTTTTTCTCAATACCTCAAGGGCCGGGCCGTATCGGGGCATTCGCCCGTTGTAAATGAGCACCATGTCCGGCTGAATTGCGTCCAAGTGATACTCCATTGAGGCAGCGCTTGAGAGCGCTTCCGACAGCAATAGACTGAATCTCAGACGATGCCGAGAGAGATCCACCTCCGAGGTTTTCAGATCTGTGTTCATTCCACTTAATGCGGACAACCAACAGATTTTTTCCTGCTCAGAGAGATTTTTTTTAATCTGTTCTATTGGCTGAATTCCATCTCCGACTGCAGACTGCAGCTCGCGGATTCTGTTTTTTTGCCCCAAGTTTAGCCTCTGATATTCCAGCGTGATGAGATCTCCAACTGACTCATCCAGCCAACGGATACCCGCTTGAACCCTGGATTTGCATGTAATGCATTTAGACTTCTCAAACTTTTGATTCTGTTTCGGATTGTTTGCTGCGCAGTAACCCGTCTGCCCTCGACAGTATGCAAGATACACAGCAGAACCTTGGTCCAATTCTCTCTGGACCATGTCAAGCTCAAACTCAAGCATGGGCCACTTGCCGAAGGCGCTATGGACCAAGATTTTTCTTTGAGAAAGTCTTTCCTTCACAAACGAAGGCTAACAGTACTGGGTTTCCCCCGCGCTCGTATGAGGCAATTTTCGTGAGATCGACGAATTCAGAATGACCTGCCCCCTGTTTTAGATTCATATGGACCTAAAAAATGGGGTCCTGCCAAGAAACAAGTGCGAGTGACTGAAAGTCGAACGAGGAGGCCGAAAATTCCGTGCCCAATGGATTTGTGTTTTCCGCGATGATAAGAATGGCTTAGCGCGGAAGTTCCCATTTTTTCAATCACGATGGACCCGAAAATGTGAGCAAAATTTCCGGAGCTAAAAGTTCCTCGAATTCGAACAACTGAAATTTCACGCCATTGAACCCGGATTCTGCGGCTGGCTCCACTAATTCACGCGATCGGCCTGCGGGGTGTTTCCTAAATGGGTTTGTGGTGAAGAATCGTGGCGGCCACCAGCAGTCCTCCCTGGCAGAGGAGGCGTATTTGCCGCATCGTGTTGCGATTCGTGTTGATTGTTTCAACCGGCTGAAACCAAGTTCTACGGTGTTGTTTTTCTTTCAGAGAACGCGCTCGAACCTAGGTTGCCTTCCCCCATATTGGCCCTTGTTCTTAGAGTACTGCTTCTGATCGATTCGTTCCGAATGTCACTGGTCAGCTTCTTTTCTGGTGGTGGGTTTAACAGTTACCGGCGGTTTAAAAATGTTTCGGGTGTTGTTACTGCGACGTCGACGTCATGGTCCGGGCCCCCACCCATGGCGAGCTACTTCGCACGGTCGCGGACCTGATGAAAGAAAACCAAGCCAAACGGGCAGAGTCCCGTGCGACAGTCGATCGAGTAGAGAAACGGGTTGACCGCCTCGAGCAGGAGAACGCCACGTCGCGTTCGAGGCTTGATAAGAACTCGAAGAACTCCTCGAAGCCGCCCAGTAGCGATAGTTTCCGTAAGCCCGCCAGCCGAAACCGGTCGCTTCGTGAGTCTTCTGGTAAACCGCAGGTGAAACAGGCTGGCAGTAGCGGTGTTTCGTTGCCGATGGCCTCCAGTCCTGATCGGGTCCTCCGTCACGAACCCACCACCTGTCGCGGTTGCGGGAGTGCATTACATTTGGTTTCCGGGACTATTGCCGCGAAGCGCCACGTCGTTGATGTGCCGCCCATCCGGGTGGAAACAGTGGAACATCAGCGGATCGAGAAACGATGCCCGTATGACACGGTCACCACCGGTGTGTTCCCGCTGAGATGAAATGTGCGGTGTCCTACGGGCCGAGGTTGCACGCTATCGGCGCTTATCTGCTGAACGTGCACTACCTGCCCGTGGCCCGCACCGCAGCTTTGTTCAAGGATGTGTTCCACATCCCAGCATCCACCGGGTGGGTGTCCACGTTGTGGCAGAAAACCTCTGCTCTGCTGGCCGACACTGTCGTGTTGATCAGACAGGCTGTCACGGCCAGCACGGTGGCTCACGTTGACGAGACCGGGCTCCGAGTGGTCGGGGCCCTGGCCTGGGTTCATTGCGCATCGACCACCACGCACACCGTGTTTCATGGTGATCAAAAACGTGGGCTTACAGGAACCTTGAACGGTGGTGTCCTGCAATTGTTCACCGGGGTGATGGTCCATGACGGGTGGGGACCCTACTCAACATTCACTGCAGCAACCCACGGTTTATGTAACGCCCACCACCTCCGCGAGTTACAGAAAATCATTGAAGACGCACCCGATTTGGGGTGGGCGAAACAGATGACAGACTTTCTGGTCGGCACGCACCGGGAGGTTCAAGCGGCGAAAGCGCGCGGGCACACCGGTCTCGGGAAAAAAACACTCGACGCGCTCTGGCAGGAATACGGTGAGATCCTCACGACAGGGAATGTTCAATCCCCTGCCCGGGTTCACCCGAAAACTGGTGGTCGTGTTGCGCAAACCGAGCCACGAAGACTGTTGAACAGGTTGGGCCCGCACCAAGAAGACGTGCTGCGCTTTACGACAGACTTCACCGTCCCGTTTGATAACAACCAAGCGGAGCGGGACATCAGAATGATCAAGCTCCGCCAAAAAGTTTCGGGATGCTTGCGATCGACAACAGGCGCGGAACATTTCGTGAGCATCCGTTCAGTGATGTCCACGGCGAGGAAGCAAGCAGTGAACGAGTTCGAAGTCCTCCTCGGCGCGTTCACCGGTAATAGCTGGATCCCAGCACGGCCCTGACCACCGGCCCTCCGCCGCCGTTCACAACGGCCGTTCAGGAAAACGCCGGCCATCCCAAAGAACCTGACTAGTTACTTTGTCGAAAGCCCCAAGGAAGTGCGCCTGGTAGAGTGAGGGTGCATTATTTTTTGATTTGAGGAGCCGGTCTTGGGCATGCTCACGGTGGCTGCGGGGCAAGAATTGTGAAGGTTTCAGGCTTGTCCGTGCTGGTCGTAGGTTTGGTGCGCAACTGTGAGAAGAGTCTTTCTCGGGATATCAACCGAATCGCGTTGGCGTTGGACGGGGTTTCTTCCGTTCACTGGTTCGTAGTCGAGTCAGACAGTGAGGATGAATCGACAAGAGTTCTTCAAGATTTGCAGGAAGAAAAAAATAATTTTCGTCACGTTTCTTTGGGTAGGCTCCGGGACAAAATTCCCCTGCGAACTGAAAGACTCGGGCACTGCAGAAATGTCTACCTCAGAGAATTTCGGGAAAACCCTGTGTATTCGAATGTTGATTTAGTAATAATTGCTGACCTCGATGGCATCAATGTTCGGTTGACACGCCGCGGTTTTGAGAGTTGCTTTGTGCGAGACGATTGGGGAGCGTGTTTTGCTAACCAGGCTGGACCTTATTACGACATTTGGGCCCTACGCCATCCTTTATGGAGCCCAAACGACTGCTGGGAACAGTATGAATTTTTCAATAAAATTGTCGATAAGCCTTTCCGAAACCGTCGAGCAAGTGTTTACTCCCGGATGATCCGAATTCCTCAGACTTCACCTTGGATACAGGTCGATTCGGCTTTCGGGGGACTGGGCATATACAAAGCAAGGATCCTCGGCAGTGTGGAATATCCGACGGCTACTGGAGATATCCAATGTGAGCATGTCATATTCCACGAGGAGCTTGTGAATCAAGGGCATTCGTTATTCATTAACCCTTCGCTTGTCAACGCAGGCTTCACCGAACACGCATGGAAAGGTGTCGCCCTCGTCTGGTGGGCTAAGAAGGCTCGTCGTAAGATTCGGCGATTTGTTTCTGGGCTGAAAAGCTGGGTGCTGATCCACGGAACAACATCGAAATGAAGATGTTAAATTTTGCGTCGCTTACTTGTTTGGGAGACTGACGTGGAATCTGCGGTTTTGCTAATCACCTATCGCCGTATGGAGACCGCGATGAGAGTATTTGAGCAAATACGATTGGCCAAACCTCCAAGGTTGTACTTCGCTTCTAATGCCGCCAATCCGAACGATCCAGAGGACGGGAAGAAAGTGCTCCAAGTCAGGGGCTTAATGGAGTTGGTTGATTGGCCATGTGAAGTAAACACTCTGCTGAGAGAGGAACACCTAAATGTCAAAGATTCCGTAGCTGGAGCGATTGATTGGTTCTTTGGGGCAGAAAACGAAGGAATAATTTTAGAAGATGATTGCGTGCCACATCCGGAATTTTTCACCTTTTGTGACGAAATGCTTGAGTGTTACCGAAATGTCCCGGAAGTAGCAATCGTGGGTGGTACATGCGCGCAGCCCCCAACGTTTAACCCAGACTCGTCGTACTATTTTTCCAAGTATGTCCACATTTGGGGGTGGGCAACGTGGAAACGAACGTGGCAACAATATGACCGGAATCTGGAATTTTGGCCGGAATGGAGAACGTCCGCTGATTGGGCTCGTAAGCTCACCGATCCAATTGAGGAGCGATATTGGAAGCTACGATTTGATGGCGCCTATGCCGGAGATATCGTCACGTGGGACTACCAGTTACTGGCATGCGTATGGAGGGCCGGCGGCTTGACCGTTACGCCAAGTGTAAATCTGGTGTCCAATATCGGCTTTGGACCCGACAGTGAGTTCACGAAAAACCCTCAAGGCCCAATGGCTGCGTTGCCGACACAAGAGATTCTTCCCCTACGACACCCCACCCGTATTCAAGCCGACCGCAAAGCGGACCGCTATGACTTTGACTACGGTTTTGAGGGCAGGAAACTACGGATGCCGTGGAGGATGCTGCGTAATCTGCGTAAGGTGTTGGTGACTAAGATCTTGGATCCCACTTATCTCGCCTTCCGAAATAGAGGGCGTTCGGTGCGAAATCATCAGCGAAAATGATGATAACAACGATGATGGTGATGAAAGTCCGATGGTCATGACGTTGCCGAGGCCTGGCGAATGATAGAAAAAGGAGTGATGAGGTTGGAGTCTGTTCGAGAAAAATCCACTGTATTGGTGGTTGGCTCTGAAGGTTACATCGGCAAGGTTCTTGTCGATGCGCTAGCTACAAGTGGACACGCGGTCCTAGAGCTGGATGCATTTTGGTATTCGAAACCAAATCGCAGCGATCAAATGGTGCAGGATGTGCGTGGGTTTTTAATCTCTGAACTGCCAATTTTGCCCGATGCAGTGGTGTACCTCGCGGCGGTTTCTAATGACCCAATGGGGCTTCATTTCGAAGCAGCGACGTTTTCGGTAAACGTAGACGCTGCAGTTGAGCTCGCGAGACAGGCAAAGTCCTTAGGAGTTGCGCGTTTTGTTTTCGCTTCCAGCTGCAGCATCTATGGGCACGCAGGAGAAGCCCGAAAAACGGAGGCAGATAATCTTGAACCCATAACGGCGTATGCGAAGTCCAAAGTAGACGCAGAAAAACAGCTTTCTGCGCTTTCTGACAGTAATTTTCAAGTCACCTGCCTTCGTTTTGCTACCGCGTGTGGCTCCAGCCCCAACCTGAGACTCGACTTAGTGCTAAACGATTTTGTAGCGTCAGCGGTCCAGACGGGGAAGATTTCCATTCTCAGTGACGGTACTCCGTGGAGGCCGCTCATCAATGTGTCTGATATTGCCCGTGCCGCGGAATGGGCGCTGACACATAGCTACGGTTACGAGTCTCTGGCCATCAACGTTGGCAGTGATGAATTTACTTACGACATTAGAGGATTGGCCGAAGGTGTTGCAGCATTAATTCCCGGAACTGAAGTTGAGATATCGTCTGAACCTGCGAGAGACAGCCGGTCATATAAAGTCGACTTCACACTTTTTCGACAAATGGCGCCAGATGCTCAGCCACTGATGAGCCTCCAGTCGACGGTTTTTGAACTCGCGGCGCAAATAAAGTCGATCGATCTAGGGGTCGATGACTTTCGCAAGCAGCGGTCTTATATCCGGCTAATAGCGCTGGAGGAGATGGTTCTTGCGGGAGGACACGACAGTCTTCTCCGCCCTCTCCTTGATTAGCTTGGAAAAAGTGTTAACTTTTTACACATGGCCGGGCCTTTGCGGGGAACGGCCACCCACCAATTTTTACTCATTTGCAAACTGAGTAGTGTGACCTTCGCCATCCCGCGGAAGTGCTGTTGGCGCGCTAAACTAAACAACGGATATTTTGGACTAAGGCATCTAGGCCCGCAACCGGGAAGGAAAATTAATGAGCAGTTCAGAACCCCTTGAGGGGGTGTTGGTGACCTCTTTGCGAAAAATTCCCGATGAAAGAGGGACTATTTTGCACATGCTTCGCGCCGACGACCCCCATTTCACTCAGTTTGGCGAAGTTTATTTTTCCACCGCATACCCCGGTGTCGTCAAGGGTTGGCACGAGCACACGCGCCAGATTCAAAACTATGCAGTCGTGAGCGGGATGATAAAGCTCGTTTTGTTCGATCCACGGGAGTCCTCAACGAGTTTTGGAAAAGTTGTTGAGCTTTTTGTCGGAGATGAAAACTATTGCCTGGTCACCATCCCTCACGGTGTTGTGAATGGATACAAGTGCATTGGCTCGGAGCGCGCAATTGTTGCAAATTGCTCCAATTTGCCTCATGAGGCTGGGGAGATGATCCGGCACGACCCATTTGGCGATGCAGTTCCCTATAACTGGGAAGTTGTGATGAGCTAAAATGGCCCGGTACACGGTTGTGGGCGCATCGGGTTACCTGGGCGGATCGATCGCGGCACACCTTTCGGAGCAGGGCCATGAAGTTATCTCCGTTTATCGCACTCAGCCCGATGACCCGCGCAATATCTCGGACACTTTTTTCATGTCGCTGAAGCTGGATGGCACGGACACTAAGTTTGCTGAAAAGGTGGTTGACACTGAGCCGGACTTCGTGATCTATTGCATCTCTCTCGATCACTTCAAGTCGGAGAAAAATATTACACAAAGTCTTGCCGTGAATGTGGCTCCTCTTCTCGAACTAGGACGAGAGATTGCTCAACGAAGAAGCAGCTGCACCCTGATCTTCTTTTCGACAATGCAGGTATACGGAAAGCTCGAGGACAGGGAAGTTGTCGAAGAGACGAGAGAGGCACGTCCCCAAAATTTTTACGCCCTAACCCACTACTTATGCGAAGAGGGTTTGGCGATGTTGAGATCCAGTCAGGGTTTGCGGGCGACATCGCTCAGGTTGTCAAACGGTTACGGTCCCTCAGCTTTCCCCTCCGCCAACTTTAGTTGGCTCGCGCTCAATGATTTCTGTCGCTCTGCGGTGAGAGATGGCGTTATTTCGCTGAAATCCGACGGTTCCGCAGCCAGAGATTTCATCTTTGTCGATGATATCGCAAGGGTAATTTCTGGATTTTCCCAACTGTCAGATGATCTTGCGCCAAAATATAATCTCGCTTCGGGATATACGGTCTCAATTGCGAACGCAGCGGAAAAGGTAGCAAAAGTTTGTGAAGAGAGATTTGGCCTGCCAGCCCGCGTCGCGTTCCCCCCGGGCGTGGAGCCCAATGCCGATGCAGTTCAAGAAACTGCATTTCGGGTGGAGGCCAGCAAATTGCGAACAACCCTCGGCTTCGGGCCTTCCGTAGAACTCGAGGATGGGATTGAAAAAACTATCCACTATTACAAAGGAATTTAGGAGTGGACCAAGCTATGAAGACTGTGATTTTCGCCGGCGGTTTCGGTACTCGAATTGCCACGCAAGGCAGCGACATTCCCAAACCGATGATTCAGCTGGATGGGAAACCGATGCTTTGGCACATCATGGATTCTTATGCTCGTCAGGGTTTCGACGACTTTGTCATCGCCTTGGGTTATCGAGCGGGGGTTATCAAGGACTATTTCCTGCACATCAAAGAGCAACATTCGGATTTTGAGATTGACCTGTCAACTGGTTCGGTGCAATTCATATCTGACTATTCACCGAGCTGGAAGGTCACCCTCGTTGACACTGGTGTTTCGACCATGACCGGCGGCAGGTTGAAGCGACTAGAGCACCTGCTGGGGAGCACCTTTATGCTGACCTATGGGGATGGGCTCAGTAACATCGATCTTGCAGCGCTTCTCTCCTTTCACCGCAGTCAGGATGCGTTATTGACTGTTAGCGCCGTAAATCCTTCTTCGCGATACGGAAAATTAGAGCTGGAGGACAACGGCCGAGTATCTGATTTTGTCGAAAAGCCGGAGTTCTCAGATTCGTGGATCAACGGTGGATTTATGGTTGTGGAGCCCAAAGTCCTGGAACTGATTTCGGGGGACGAAGTGGTGTTTGAAGCGGAAACCATGCCACTGCTAGCCAGCTCTGGCCGGATGTCTGCTCGTCGGCACACTGGATTTTGGCACTGCATGGACACATTGCGGGACAAAGCGGAACTAGAGGCGATGATTGCCTCTGGGTCAAGAGCTTGGCAGGGCCCGGTCGCCTAAGAGCGACTGATTGCGGGCGTGATGGCCTTCTTGATAGCGAGCTCTAGAGGTTTTCACTTCTGCAGTAAAGTATCGCGCTACCGTTCGACGGAATCCTGGCATGACCCCATTTTTTAGGTCCATAAATTATGAGAGTTGTCTTGCAGCCAACAACAGTTGGCGGGAAGACTATGACCATGACGAACAAAAGAAGGCAACGGCACTCTCCGGAGCAAATAGTTCGCAAAATCCAGG
>JBDNGP010000078.1:0-10260 GCA_041689265.1 Verrucomicrobiota bacterium | reverse complement strand
TGTCCGTTTCATTTTGCGAACGCCAGGGGGAGGGACTGGTTCCGGTCGCCCTTCGGGCTCCCTCCACCAGTCCCTCCCCCCCTCATGCCTTGTAGTGTATTGATTCTTCCCTTTGAGGTCACGGACTCAGAAACGGCGGGGAAAACTCACGTCATGATCACCACCGACATTCAAGAAAACGACGTCGGCGCGATGATGAACTGAAACGCGATTATCAACTGATGTGCGACGCGCTGGGAAAGGTGATTGTCGGCTGGCGATCGGAGACCAGACCCGTTTTTCTTCACTCGAACTCACGTGCGACAAGGTTCGCAAGGCCGGCCAGTGCGATTCCGAGCAATTGGAAAAGATCGCCAAAATCGACCCGTAGTATACCTCCCTTTTCGCGACGTTCCTTCAGAAACTGAATGCAATGAAGGACCCGGACGGTTCCAGTGTGCTCAACAACTCGATGCTCTTCTACGGCGGCGCCAACGGCAACCGTCACAATCACGACAACTTGCCGGCCATCGTCGCGGGCGGAGGTGGGGAAACCTTGCAACCAGGTCGCTACCGCAAACTCTCGTCGGAGCCGATGACCGATCTCTTCCTCAGCATGGCCGACCGCATGGGCGTAAAAAACCTCGAACACTTCGGCGATTCAACCGGCCGGGTAGGATCAATTTAGCAAAACCGCAAGTGACTCCGATACTTCGGGAACGTCCGTCTAACGGGCCAACAGTTCCGCCTCGGTCCAGGGTTTTGAACGATCTGACGTTTGGCGGCGGATGGTCTCAATCTTATCGACAGTGATCGGCGACGCTCCGGCGCCAAATTCTTTGCGCACGTAGGTCAGGACATCTGCGATCTGTTGATCACTCAACCCGCCGAATGCTGGCATTCCCAGCGGCGCGGCGGAAGTGAACGTCTGTCCGTTAACGGACACCGGACCCGACAGTCCGTGAAGGATGATCTTGCTTAGACGGTCGGGATCGCCCTTCACCCAGTCGGAACCTGCAAGCGCCGGATAAACACCGGCCAGCCCCTTGCCCTCCGGCTGATGGCAGGCGAGGCAAGCCATGCTGTAAAGCTCCTCGCCCGGCGAGGCGGGTTGAGGAATTTCGCCAGCCAGTTCGCGCAAATACTCCTCCTGTTTTGCGTTGGCGAACTGGAATTTCCCGCCGCCCAAGGCTGCCTTCCAATTTGGCTCAAGTGCGCGCGCGCTTTGGCGCAACGCATAATCAAGAAAGGGATCGGTCTGATGATTCAGCGCTTCCGTGGCGACCGAAACCGCGTCCGTTTGGGGCAGGTAGCTTGCCGAAATCACCGCGCACAAACGCACACGCGGATGCTCATCACAAACGGCGCGCCGAAGCGTCTCCAACGGTCGATCGAGAGCCTTTCCCCACGGACCGATCAACAGCGCACCGTAAGCACGCACACGAAAATCATTGGCGGCGAGCAGCTGGTTCAAGAGTTCCGGTCGTGCGGCTTCGTGCGCTTCGAATACTCCGGCAACCTCCAGAAGCAATCGCTCTCGATCACGTGTGTCGGGTGACAGACCGGCAACCCACGCGTCGGCAGCGGGGAGCACTTCCCCTGCTGACCGATAAAACAACAGGCGCTTCGCCTGGTAGCGCGTCCATCGTTCAGGTGAACGGAGTTGCTCAAGCAACTGCGCAGCGGTCATCTCGGCGAGGTCGGGCTGTTTGACCGGCGCATAACCCTTCGCAGAGACGCGCCAGATGCGGCCGTGCATCTTGTCACGTTGAGGATCGGCATAACTCGCCTGGTAGTGGCCGATGACCGGATTGTACCAATCAGCCAGATACATCGCGCCATCCGGCCCAACGCTGACATCCACCGGGCGGAAGGCGTTGTTCGACGAAGTCATTACTCTCGGCAACTGGGTGGTTTTGAAACCCGATCCAGCATCTTCAAAACGGTGCAATTCCACCACGGAACCAAAGTAGCCACCAATCAACGCCGTGCCCTGAATTTCCTCCGGCAGCGCTCGTGTGCCGATGATGTCGATGGAGGTTGTCTTCGGTGACGTCTCGAACAGAGGACCGACGGAGTGATACTGTTCGGGCGAGTTGGCATAGGACTGGTTGGCGGACTCCCGCGATCCGCTCCCGGTCGGATTCGCTCCGCGCACCATGCCGGGCACCGTCCAGTAACCGTTCGGTCGATCCCCCGACTTGTGGAAAACCTGTCCGTAGTCATCCACGGCAACGCCCCAACAATTCGCTCCGGCCATGCCGCCGCCAAAAAATCCTTCCACCCGCAACGTTTGAGGTCTCAACCGCCAGACACCAGCGCGATCGAGACGCGAAATACCCCACGGCGTTTCCACAACCGACATGGCGTGCAGACCCTGCGTAAACCACAGGCTGCCGTCGGGACCATGCGAAATGGAGTTGATCAACTGATGCGTGTCGCCAATGCCGAACCCTGAAAAAATTACCCGCCGACTGTCCGCGCGACCGTCCCCGTTCTCGTCGGCTAGAAAAACAAGTTGATCAAAATCACAGACGTAGAGACCGCCCGGCCCCGGCTCCAGACCCTGGACCATCGTGAGGCCTTCCGCGAAACGCGACGAAACATCCGCGCGACCGTCGCCATCCGTGTCTTGCAGCATGACGATGTAATCCCGGCGCGGCGCGCTCGCCAAAGACTGCGGATAGGAAGGCGAACAGGCCACGTAGAGCCGGCCGCGTTCATCCCAGGCGAACTGCACGGGATTCACGACATCGTCGTGCTCAGAAGCAAACAGGTTGACCTCATATCCTTCCGCCATTTCAAACGTCGCAAGCTGTTCCTCCGGCGACATTCCTTCCGGCGAATCAACCGGCTTGGGTGGCTCCGGTGCGGCCAGCGGTTTCACGTTCTCACCCCGGGCGATTGACTGAATGCGCAAGTCGAGATTATCGATCATCGGTTGCCGCGCTTCGAAGGAACCGCGCAACGAAAGTTCGCCGCCACTCGCGCTTCCGAACAGTTGTGAGACACGATCTCCGTACGCAAACGACCAGTTCGCCGGTCGCCAGCTGTCGAACCACAACCGGTTCTTCGCCACGATCGCTTCCTGCAACGCGGCACCGTCCCTGGTTGCGGCTGGCGACGCGGAGCCAAGCTGACCTGCGATGACCCTGGCGATCTCGTTCAACCCCGCTTCATTCAAGTGAATGCCGTCACTGGTGAGCTGGGAAGACTCCGCATTCCGATTGGCGATCGGCGTGAAGAGATCGACAAAGACTGCGCCTCGTTGACTGGCGATCTCGCGCACCGCGTTTGCGTAGGCAGCGACCGCACCATTGAGCTTGGTCAGATCCGGAGCATGCGAGGCACCGGACCGCTCGAACGGCATCGGCGAAACCAGCACCAACCGATGGGTCTGCCCGGCGAACTGATCGAGCAACCGATGATAGGCAGCTTTGAATTTGGTGATGCGTTCAATTCCATCGAAGGCCTCCATCTGACCAAATTGCGCGATGATCACCCCGGCTTCGGCAGTTTGAAGTTGATCGAGCCACGAACCAAAATTCAGATCGCGCCACTGCTTGTAAACAGTGTCGGCCTCCCAGGCCATCGAACGGAATCGCGGATTCTTTGCAGCGAACCCCGTCGCCAATAACGCTTCCAACGGACCGGCCTTCTGTTCGCGCACAAAGTTCTCCTGTCCGACGAAAACGACGACCTCGTTTGTCTTAAGATTGAACTTCGCGTTCTCAAACGCCGGATGAGGAAGTGCAGGTTGGCCGCTGCCAAACCGGCTCAAGACCTCGCCCTCGAGCGGCACTTCCGAGATCGGCAGTTCTTCGATGAAAATATTCCTGAACGAAATCTCCGCTTTGCAGTTTCCGTGAATCTGCAGGGCAATCGGCCCTTCCTGTTCGATCGACTTGTCGGACTCCACCCAGGTGGCGGTATGTTGTCCATTCAGTGAAACACGAATCTCCGGACCGACCGCAACGATTTCATACGTATTCCAGTTGCCAGGTTTCTCGATTTGCTGAACGAGATTCGTGTCCGCCGAAGCGAGCATTGTCCGACGCCGTGACTCGTCGTAGATGAAGCCCGAGTAACCCGCGCCGATATCCGCCTGATAACCGATCATCTCGTTGGCGGGATCAGCAACGCGGCGGCTTCGCAATTGCACGCCGCCGTTCACGAAACCCTCGGTGCCGACCAGTTTGTAATCCAGCGTCAGGCGAAAGTTGCGATACGCCTTCCGCGTCGCCAGGAATTCATTCTGTGGATTGCCGTCGAGCGATCCGCCGACGATCACACCGTCTTGAATCCGCCAGACATCGTTTGTGTTGCCCTCCCAACCATTGAATGATTGACCGTCAAAGATACTGACCGGCGCCGCAGCCATTTTCACGGCCAGCATGAGACTGAGTAAACTGACGCTGATTCTTTTCATACGGTGGAACCTGAAGACTACAATCCCGAGAAATACATGGACAGACCAATTTAAACACCGGATGACGGAACAACGCGAAGGGATTTAGATCACTCACCTGTCGAAGGCGTCACTCCGTCGGGGCGATCCCGATCAGAAAATGCTCCACCCGATCCAGCATGGCGGCATCATAAAACCCGGCCCCGCCATGAACGCCGCCGTGAAGGTTGATGAACTCAACGGGACGATTCATCGACTCGTAAACCGCCTGCAACTCCACTGATTGATTGACCGGCATCTGCGGATCCTGATCACCGTGAATCAACAGCAACGGCGGATCATTCTTGTCCACGTGAGCGACCGGGCTCGCGAGCCGGGCGAGTTCCGGCACTTTGTCAGGCGCATCACCAAGCAATAGTTCAAGCGCGGGAACACGAACGCTCAGTCCGTGCGGCGTGCTTTGGGCAAGAATCGTTTCGAGATTTGACGCACCATAGAAACTCACGATGCCCTGCACGTCGCTGCTTTGATCAAGGTGATCACCCACCGTTCCTTCGAGCGCCCAGTTTCCATTCGACACACCGACCAGCGCAGCCAGATGCCCTCCCGCCGATGAACCAAGAATGACAACCTTGTCAGCTTTGATTCCAAACTCCTTTTCTTTCGCGCGCAGAAAACGGATGGCGGCCTTGATGTCATGAACGTTCGCGGGAAATCTCGCCTCAGTGCTCAACCGGTAGTCCACGCTCGCGAGCGCAAATCCGCGCTCAACAAAACCCTTCACCGGCACGTCGCCCTTCGATCCCCCTCTCCATGCGCCGCCATGCACGTATACCAGCAACACACCACACTCGAACTTGTCGGGCAGGTACAGATCCAGCGCAAGCTCCCGGTCGCCCACCGTGGCAAATACGACGTCACGGAATTCTTCCGCCGAAACATCATTCAGAATCGTTGCACTTGTCAAAGCCAACACTGCAAAGGTTTTGTGCAATCGAGACATAAGACGTTGCGTCAAAGTTTCAGAGGCCGAGTTTCTTTAACGACGGCTCAATCGCCTTGGCCCAGCGGTCGTAGCCCTTTTCGCTCAGGTGGAGATAGTCCGGCATGATGCCCTTGCTCAACGTCTTGTCGTCCTCAAGAAACACATCGCCGATGTCCAGATAGTGGACCCGGTCACCATCGGCCATGCGACGGATACGCTGATTGATGCCGGTGTTGTTCAGTCGTTTTTCATCGAACTGATTCTGCCCACGCGGAAACACACCGAGCAAAAGCACCTTGGTGTCCGGCGATTTCTGCGCCAGCAAATCGAGAATGCTTTGCACGCCTTCCGCCACCTCTTCGGGTTCCTGCAGGGAGTGCCCGGTGTTGTTGGTGCCGACCATCACCACAGCGACCTTCGGTTTGTTCGTGCCCATCTGGTTGTAGTTCAACCGCCAGATCACATGCTCGGTGCGGTCGCCGCCAAACCCAAGGTTCAACGCATGGCGATTGCCGTAATATTTTTCCCAAACCGCCTTGCCATTGCCTTCCCAGCCCTGCGTGATCGAATCACCGATGAAGACAAGCTCGAAGTCGCCCGCCTTCGCCTGTTCGCGTTTCTCGCGATCGCGTTTGTTCCACCAATCCTCATCGCCGCGCGTGGCGGGAATGTTGGCGTAGTTTACCCCGTAGAACTTCTTCAATTCACGATGTCGCTGTTGCAACGCGGCCAAGACGTCCTTGTATTGCGGGTCCGCGTGAATGCTCTTCATTTCCTGCGGATCGGTTTCCAAATCGAACAACTGCCACTCGCGGGTGCGCGGCAGGAAAAATCCCTTGTACCGCTCGGTGCGCACGCCATCGTGCTGGGGAACCATGTGCTCGGCGGCATTCTCGTAGTAGGAATAGTAAACCGCATCCCGCCAGTCGGAGGTCGCCTTGCCACCGTTCGTCAGAACCGGGATCAGGCTGCGACCTTGAACGTCCGCCGGAACAGTTGCGCCGGCGGCTTCCAGAAATGTCGGGGCGTAATCGATGTTCTGAATCAGCGCCGTGGATTCCACGCCCGCCGCAATCTTTCCTGGCCAGCGAATCACGAACGGCATGCGCAACGATTCCTCGAACATCCATCGTTTGTCGTACCACCCGTGTTCGCCCAGATAAAATCCCTGATCAGACGAGTAGATCACAATCGTGTTTTCTGCGAGACCGCTGTCATCGAGGTATTTCAGGAGTTCGCCCACACTGTCGTCCACCGCCTGAACGCAGCCGAGGTAGTCGTGCATGTAACGTTGATACTTCCAGTGCGTCACCTCGTCCTTGGTCATTTCGCCGACCTTGAGTTTCGCGAGTAACGCGTCGTTCTCCGGTTGATAATACGCGTCCCACTCCGCCTTCTGCTCAGGATTCATGCGAGCGTACTCCGCGTTCTTGTGCACGCCCTCGAAGAATTCCGGAAACTGGTTTGCGCCGTGAAACTTCATGTCGTGCCCCCAATGAAAATGATTCGCCAACGTCATCTCATTTTCTTTGAGCAATTCGGAGCGATTTGAGTAATCATCGAATAAAGAGTCCGGCTCCGGGATGGTGCCGAGTTTGTATTTACCGAAGTGACGAGGATGCGGCGACCAGTTGCGATGCGGGGCCTTGTGCTGCGCCATCAGCACGAATGGTTTGTCCGGATCGCGCCCGTTCTTCAGCCAGTCGACCGCCAGACCGGTGATGATGTCGGTGACGTAGCCGTCGTAGCGTTTCCGTTTGCCGTCCATCTGGATGAGGTCCGGATTGTAGTAGTTCCCCTGCCCTGGAAGAATCTCCCAGTAGTTGAATCCGGTCGGGTCGGTTCCAAGATGCCACTTGCCGATGATCGCCGTCTGATATCCAGCCTTCTGGAGTTCCTTTGGAAACGTCCATTGGGTGTTGTCGAACCGGTCACCGTTGCGCCGGAATCCATTGATATGACTGTGCTTGCCGGTGAGGATGTTCGCGCGCGAAGGACCGCAGATTGAATTCGCGCAAAACGAATTCTGAAACAGCATCCCTTCGTTCGCGATCCTGTCGATGTTCGGCGTCTGGTTTACCTTCGATCCATAAGCGCCGATCGCCTGAAGCGCGTGATCGTCGGAAAAGATGAAAAGGATGTTCGGTTGTTTCTGAGCCGCGTTTAACGAAAACGACAGCACGGCCAGGAGGAAAAAGGAGGCGAGGCGTTGCATGGCAAAGGTTTTAGGGAAAAGACCCGGTTCGCACAATCGGATTATTCAACCGATCGGTGACAGAGTGAATCCGCTCCGTGAATCTGAAAGGCGAGGATCAATGCCATTGGGAAACCTGAGCGAAAGTCTGTCCCGGAGGGACACGCGACCCTGGCCCAGCGTTTCAACGCTGGGCTATTCTCATGCCGTCCCTCCGGGACATTCACATCGAGTTTCCGGAAGGCATTACGCCGAAGATGGATGTGAGATCTCGCCGCGTGGGTTTGGAGGCTTGGGGCGGGAAGAGAGCCTAATGGCGGGGAAAGGTGGGGCGAGCCTCTCCGAGCGAGCCTTCGGGGGGGCTGGCACCCTCTCAGGCGCACGCCCGCGTGCTGCCGTCGCCGTCCCGGCGACGGTGTCCGGCTGACGCTCATGAATTCACCAGAAGGTTATTTGCCGTCGGATACCCCGAAGTGTTCGGCGGGACGCCTCACACGGCACGCGAGAGGCGTGGGCTCCCCATCCCGATTGCATAGTTGGCTCAATGATCAGTGGGCCGGTAGGCATCGGCTGTTTGCAGATCACTGATTCACTGACCTACTAAATACCCGGACTCCCAATTCGCGTTCATTCGAGAAATTCGTGTAAACGCATTCCTCCGCTAATTCCCGAACACGCCCGCCGTGATCTCCGGGATTGTGGAACGCGGAATCTGCTGTTAACAATTTCGCCATCGTATGAACCGACGCCAATTTCTCCAAACCTCGGGCTCCGTCGCGCTACTCGCCGCAGCCGGTTGCGCCACGTCCAAAAGCACTTCCGGCGACCTGACGGTCATCGACTGCCACACGCATTTCTTTGATCCCACGCGACCCGGCGGCGTTCCCTGGCCGGGCTCCGACAGCACGCTTTACAAGCCGACCTATCCGAAGGATTACCTCGCGCAGCCCACGCCGCATCCAGTCACAAGCACGGTGGTGGTGGAAGCCAGCCCGTTGTTGAAGGACAACCAATGGATTCTGGATTTGGCGAAGAAGAACACCTTCATCATCGGCTTCTGCGGCAACCTCGATCCGTTGAACGGGGAGTTCGCGGTGAACATGAACAACCTGGTCAAGGACCGGACGTTCTCAGGCATCCGGCTCAGCGGCGAAGTCGTCGCGAAGAATGTCGACAACGCGGACTTCATCGAGAACCTCCGCCTGCTCGACCGCGAGAATCTGCAGATCGATGTGAATGGTCCTACGAACACGCTCCCCGCCGTTGGCAAACTGGCGACTCAGATTCCCAGCCTGCGGATTGTGATCGATCATCTTGCCAATACCACAATCAATGGTTCCACAGTCGACCCCGTCTGGAAAACGAACATGGAGGAAGTCGCCAAGAACGAAAACGTGTTTGCCAAAGTCAGCGGACTCGTCGAGGCCGGAGCGCGCGCCAAGAAACCCGCATCGCTGAAAACGGACTATTACGCGCCCCATCTGGAAGTGCTGTGGAAAGAGTTCGGGGCCGATCGACTGGTCTACGGCAGCAACTGGCCGGTGTGCGGATTGTACGCGCCGCTCTACGACGTCCAGCGCATCGTCACCGAATATTTCACCACGAAAGGTCACCCCGCCCTTGCGAAGGTCTTGGGTGGGAACGCGCAGACCGTTTACTCGCTGGCGTAACAATTACAAACGGATTCCCTGCGCGGGCAATTGCCTGGATGCCTTCAACCTTTTGCCTTAAAATCACTCCCCCACCTTCACGCGGAAGAAGCCTTGGTCGCCGATGGTTTGAAAATTGAGCGGACTGGCTCCGGGGAGATCGATCCACGGGCCGGCCAGATTTGGAGCAAATGGCCGCCTTAAATTGATTTCAATCGACCGGCTGAACGTTCGCGTTCAAGGAAGGCACCCGGACGCAGAATCGGCAGACCATAAAAGTCGGTCCCCAAGAGAGCCGCGAAATCGCCGCGATCCAGCGTCAGCAGGACGTCCCCCCAAGCAAGCGCACTGAACCGAACCGGACGATCCTTCGCCACAGGAAAAACCGTGGGTTGGTCCAGGGTAAGCACATCGTCCCTGATCAGCAAATCCTGCCGCAGGCGAAGCCAGGCCGTGCTGGCCTCCAGCGGCAGTTTGTGAAGATTCCTGATCGCCTCCTCCAACACATAGGGCGACGTTAAAAGCTGCCAGGAATTGACCCCGGCCAACCGAAAAATCTCACGGGAGGCGCCCTTGGAGGAACCGCTCGAAGCCAACAGCACACTGGTGTCGAGGAACAGCCTCATGTGCCCTGCCGAAATCGCTGGAGATCAGACTCGTCCTCCGCAATCCATGACTCCATTTCCTCACGGCTGAAGCCACGAGGTTCCGGCAGACGCGCTCCCTCAGTGCGGAGTCGGGCTGCCAGAAACAACATCAACTCCTGTTTGTCTCGGCGCGTTTTTGAATCAATGACCTCAGGAGGCGAATAATTACGCTACGGAGGAGGCGGTCATTGTTAGGTATGGTTTGTTTTTGGTGCGCCGGTTTTTGGTTTTCTTCCCGGCGCCGGTTTCGCTGGGCACGTTTCTTGACGCGTCGGTGTTCAAGGATCGTTGGCCGCAGGCCGTCATGGGCTTGTTGCGGGGTGACGTAGTCGATGCCGGAATGATAGTGCTCGTTGTTGTACCACGTAAAGTAGCGACTGAAGTATTCGCGGGCCTGG